>JAUVZH010000209.1 GCA_030602675.1 Candidatus Heimdallarchaeota archaeon
ATCAAGTAAAAAAAGACGCTATTGATAATCGAGTTAAATCTCAACAATTATCTCCAACTGAAATTATTAATGAAATTACTCCTATTTATGAATTAGCAGAAGAAGTTAGCGATCATTATTGGATGACGCATTTGGAGTTAGATTTAGCGTTATCAAATATCTTATCAAGGAAATTGGATGAAGCTAACAATTATCTTAGCAAGGTTTTTACAACTTTTGAAACGTTGAAATATTCGGCATTAGAAGCAAAAGCTAAGCGAATACAAGGGCAACTTATCGAGAAACAAGGCGATATTGCTACAGCTGAAAAAATATATCTAGAAGCTAAAAAAGCTTATGAAAAACTTAAGGATAGAATAGGTGTATCAATTTGTTTAACATTGCTAGCTCAATTAGCTGAGAACAATGATCAGCAAAATAAGGCAGAGCAATATTTTACTAAATCTTATAATCTTTCTGAAGATATGAAGGACTTTTATGGCATGGCTGTTGCTTTGACTTCGTTAGCAAAAATATCCTATAAACATGGTCAATATGCTGAAGCATTAGCCACATTCAAAAAAGTACTAGATATTACTCAAAAAAATAGTTTTGATTATTTATTGCCAAGAATCTATGATGGTTTAGCGCATGTTGATTTTATCTCAGGTGATTTTTGGTCTGCTGTTGAAAACAGGAGCAAAGCGATTATCTATAAATTAAAGTTCGAATACACTGAAGAAGATTTATTGATTGAAAGAATGAAGCTTGGACAATTAAATGCGATTGTTGGCAACTTAGATTCAGCATTTAATGAATTTGAAGAAGCTTTAAATTACTGTACGAAATTAAACATCAAGAATGACATTTACTTTGATATTCTTAATTGGTTATTTGAAATTTCAACAGCCATCGGAAAATTTGCTCTTGCTGAAGCATATATGAATAGAGCGGATTTATTCGCTTCAATTCATGATTCAGAAGAAGAAAATGTTCAAGCATTGATATCTAAAATACGCTTACACATTCAGAAAAAGGAACTTGTTCAAGCAGAAAAGCTCTTAGAAACTGTCTTCGAAAAAGCACAGGAATTTCCTTCAGCTTTAACTATGGCTTTAGCATTAGTTGAAAAAGCAGTAGTTCAAATTATGAATTTTCAAGAGAAGAAGGATGATTCTATCATGGAGGAAGTACTCCAAACAATGGATGATATGCTATTCATCTCTTTAGATTTAGAATTCCTGCCATTAACGATGTATACAAAGAAAGTTCTTAGTAAAGTTCTTGCTTATAAGAATGATATTGAAGGCGGTATTGAAGAATTAACAGAAGCAATTGAATTAGCAGATGAATTAGGAATGGAAAAATTCGCAGACTCAATCAAAAAAGAACTTAAAGAATTGAAAAAGCTAGAAAGGAAAGATCTAAGTGGAGAACAACTAGCTAAGAAAAGGGAAACTTATCTGAATCAAGGTATCGAATATTTAAGAGAAACTTTTTGGTTAGTATGTGCTTCTGAATATCAAACTGAATAACATTATTTAACCTAAATTACCGTTAAATTTTATTCTAGAGTATTACTTTACTATTTTATAGTAGATGATGTAAATGACTGATCTCGAATCAATTTGCATAGAAGTCGATCAACTGATCGATATATTAGGTGGTTACTGGTCGAAGGAATGGTTAATTGAACCCGTTATTGAAGAATTAGGTGAATTTTCTAAAGAATTACAGATAGATGCCGGATTACATCCTGGAAAATCAACAACTAAAGAGAAGCTTTCAGAGGAATTTGGTGACCTTTTATTCGCTGTGATTGCTTTAGGAAGAGGGTTAGATATTGATGTTGAGAAATCCATTTTAAACACGATTAGCAAATATCGTCTAAGAAAGTAACTTCTTTTGTGATCTCAATAGTAAATCAGTTATTAACTCAAGTTTTGAGTTACTTTTAAATTTCAGCATATCAAAGTAATGTTAACTTACTGTGAGGTAGAATTTATGAAAGATGCTGTGTGGAAGATAGCTCAAGAAATAAAAGATGAGGTTATTGAAACAAGAAGAAATATTCACATGTATCCTGAATTAGGATATGAAGAAGAAAAGACATCAGAATTAGTGATTAAAAAACTAAAAGAGCTTGGTATTGAAGTTAAAACAAAGGTTGCTAAGTTTGGTGTTGTTGGACTAATTAGGGGGACGACGACTGGTGATGGTAAAACGATAGGAATTCGTGCAGACATGGATGCTTTGCCATTACAAGAAGAAAATGAGGTTCCATACAAATCAAAAATCGATGGCGTGATGCATGCTTGTGGACATGATGCTCACACTGCAATGTTGTTAGGTGTTGCTAAAATTCTGGTAAAAATGAAGGATAAGATAAAAGGGAACGTTAAACTATTCTTTCAACCTGCTGAAGAGGGTTTGGGTGGAGCAAAACCAATGGTTCAAGAAGGTGCACTCGCTAATCCAGATGTTTCTGCTGTTATCGCACTACATGTAGATGATGAAACTAATGTAGGTAACATAAAGGTAAAAGATGGTAGTTTTACTGCAAGTGCAGATAAAATTTGGTTTGATATTGAAGGTAAAGGTGGGCATGCTGCCGCTCCACATGATACAATTGATCCAATAGTAGTTGCATCAAATCTTGTTTGTACATTACAAACAATAGCATCTAGGAACACTGATCCTGTGAATCCAGTTGTCGTTACGATTGGGACGTTTAATGCTGGTACAGTATACAATGTTATTCCTGAAAAAGCACATCTGACTGGAACCGTTCGAGCACTTAAACCTGAAGTAAGGGAAGCAACATATGAAAGTATCAAAAGGATTGCAGATGGTGTAGCTAAAACGTTTGGTGCGAAAATAATACCAGGAATAGCAAAAGGATATTCACCTGGTTTAAATGATTCTGAATTGAATAAACTAATCAAGGAAGCTACAATTGAATTGGTGGGAGAAGACCAAGTACTGCTAGCAGATGCCCCAAGTATGGGAGCTGAAGATTTTTACGAATTCAGTGATAATTATAGAATTCCAGTATCAATGTTTTGGTTGGGTATTAGAAATGAGAAAAAGGGAATTATACATCCTGGTCATAGTCCGAAATTTGATATCGATGAAGATGCTTTGCCACTTGGTTGTTCAATTCTAGCCCTTACAGCCTTAAAATATCTATCAAATTGAATTTGTGTACTTTTTTCTCTCACAAATTCTCCTTATTTTTTCTTTAAATATTTGTTGAAGCAAATTTATATTGCTAATGTCCCTAACGTAATATTAAATAATAATCAAATCTTCCTCTATGAAAAGGATGGTGTTAATCTACCAATGTCAGAAAAAGAAATGCAAGTATCAGAAACAGACCTACAAGGCGTTAAGTTGAAAGAAACTACTACAAAAGCACAAGAATCAGAGATGAAGTTGCTATTCAAATGTCCAGATGGTACAGTACTAGAATGGCCAGCTTGTTGTGGAGAAGTCATGGAATTAGAAGGTGACAAACTTAAATGTGTCGTTGAAGGATGCGGAAAATCAGTAGATGTACCAACTTGTAGTGATGGTTCTAAAGCTAAACCATTTATTGGTAAAGCTTAAAGATCCATTTTTCATTTATAATTCGAAAACAATAGGTGAACGAGGGAAAATTCTTTCCCTCAATATTTTTATTACTCAATGGTGTTTCCTACTCATTCAGTCAAAACACCAGTTTCTTTACTTTATTTTTCTTAAAATCTCCATCTCAATTGTTTTAATCCAACGATTTCTGTAATCTCTGAGCTGCTACCAATTAAGTAATTTGGCTTCTCTTCATTCGAAAGTTTAGTAACATTTGTTTTTTGCTCAGGATCAAACAAAATACTAACCATACCTATTCTATTAGCTCCTATGATATCTGTCTCTATTTTATTCCCAACATAAATGGTTCTACTTGCATCACTTAGCTTTAATTTCTTTAAAGCAACTTTAAATCCATGATCAGCTGGTTTCCATTGGCTGGGTAAATCATTAATTACTACTACTTCAAAGAAATGTTGAATTCCCAAGTAGGTAAGCTTCTCCCATTGTTTGATTTTTATACCATCAGAAATTAAGCCGATTTTCATGGATTTCATTAAAGTAAGTAAAGTCAGAATAACATCTGGAAATGGTCTTAACAAAGAAAATTTTGTTGTATGGTATGCAACAACTGCTGCTGCTATAAGTTTAGGGTGAATCTCATAACCTAATTTCTCAACTAATCTATTGAAATGTTCGCCATAATTAGAACCATATTCTTTTACAATTCCCATAAGAATCTTGAAAGTATCATCTTCATCAAATTCTAATCCTGCTTCTTTTAGTGCTCTAATAGCATTCTTCCTTGCAGTTAATGACATTAAGGAACTATTGAACAGTGTATCATCTAAATCAAAAAAAATAGCATCGAATTGTTGTTTGTTAGCCATTTACTCTATCTCCAATTAGTATGCTTGTATCATCATACATAAACTCTTTTTAAGAAAAAAAAATCTTGTGAAGTAAAAATTGGATAAATTAACTCTTAATATCTTTCCTTACTTTTTCCTCATCAGGATGTTGAAATAATTCTCCTCTAATGTATTTCTTAGCCCTTTCCTCATATTTCTCTTGACAAATAGGACTGCAGAAATACCTTTTCCTTCCAAGTATTGCTTTTGAAAAAACTTCACCAGAAAACTCTCTATGACAATAGTCGCATCTTATTAGGAGGTTTATTGGGGTTTTGGGTAACTCTATTGGCCTGCACATAAATGTCTCAAGATTTATTGATGAAACTAATTCAATAACAGATTCTCCGGGCAGTGTATTTACGTGTTTAATAAATTCTAACTTATCTTTGTCACTCATTGGGTGGGTTACAATAACTAAATTATAATGTCCAGAAGTTATAGTCATATTTGCAATATAGGGACTAACATAAATTTCTTTAGCGATTGAGTCTAAATCACTAGGTTTTACTTTTAAGAGAAAAGTCATTGATGTACCTTTCATAATCATATGTTCATCAATAATGATTGTGAATTTCTCAATTAAACCTGAATCAATGTATTTTTGGATTCTGGTCTTAATAGATGGAATAGTTAAATTTGTCTCTCGAGCAAGGGCTGCATAACTTGTTCGTGAATCAACCAATAATGTTGTCAATATTCGTAAGTCGGTTTTATCTAATTTGTGCATGAATCATTGCCCTCAAACTCTATTAATAATCAATTTATTATTTAATCCTTCGAATATTTTAACCATTTAAATGCTTTAAGTCTTTTCTAATGATGTTTTTAAACAATGAATAACAATTTATAAAAATGAGCAAAAATTAGCTTTCTAAAATTATTATCAGAATTTTCCACCAGAGATGTATTAAATGAAAAAAATAGATTTGCGTAGTGATACAGTAACTTTACCTTCTGAGGAAATGCTCGAAGCTATGAGATATGCAAAGCTTGGTGATGATGTTTTTGGAGATGATCCAACAGTCATTGAGTTACAAGAAAAGGCTGCAAAACTCTTAGGTATGGAAGCAGCTTTATTGGTTTGCTCAGGTACAATGGGTAATATCTGTGGGCTGGTAAGCCAAACAAAAAAAGGGGATGAGGTGATCTTGGAACAGAACTCGCA
>JAUVZH010000418.1 GCA_030602675.1 Candidatus Heimdallarchaeota archaeon
GTAGGTGAAAGAGGCGTTACGCTTTCAGGTGGACAAAAACAGAGAATAGCTATTGCTAGGGCATTATTAGTTAACCCAGCTATTTTGGTTTTAGATGATGCAAGTAGTGCTATTGATGCTGAAACCGAAAGGAAAATTCAAACAGCTATCGCAAATGTTTTGCGAAATAGAACCACTTTTATCATAACCCATAGACTAGCAACCATCAAAAATGCTGACCTAATTATCGTTTTACGAAATGGTGTACTTATGGATAACGGTACCCATTCTGAACTCATTCTTAGAAACATCGATTATAGACGTTTATTTGAGAGATTTTCAGAACTACCACCGATGATAGAAATGGAGGACAATTAACATGATGGAAACAAGGACTTTAAAAGATGAATACATCATGAAATATTCCGACAAAGAGCTAATCGGTCGCTTCTGGAAATATTTAACTGCTTATAAATTGCAATTAGTGTTCATCATTTTACTTGTTTTAGCGATATCTGGAGTAAGCATTGTTCCTCCATTAATGGTAGAAAGGGCTTTTAATCTCTTAGAAGAGAGCAGTGAATGGATTGCTATAGCACCATACGCTATTGCTTATATTGGGATTTCAATTCTATTATGGGTACTTCAAGTTGTTCTAAATGTTCTTGTAACAATTATTACTCAAAAGATAATAAAACGAATCCAGATGGAAACATATGAGAGCCTGCAAGAACATGATTTAGCGTTCTTTGATAAACAAGCTACTGGGGAAATAATGTCACGTTTGACAAATGACTCGCAAGAATTAAATGACATGATCAATGTTGTTGCTCAGTTTATCTCGAATTTTGTTATTGTATTTTCAGTACTTGGGATTATGTTTTACGTTAATTGGCAACTGTCACTCATAACTTTAGGCATGGGACCAGTTGTTTTTACAGCTGCATTTCTATTTAGAAGATATACAAGAAGAACTAGTGGTAAATGGAGAGCAGCAATTGGTAAAGTAAATACCTCATTTCAAGAAAGTGTTTCAGGGATATCAGTAGCTAAAGCTTTCGGTAGAGAAGAAAAATCCAAAGAAGAATTTGAAGTAATTAATGACACTACATATCTTTATGCAAAGCAAAGAGCATTTGCACTTTCAGGTATATGGCCAGTAATGGATGGTATTAGTGTTCTAGGAGTATTTGGGATAAATCTATTTGGCAGTTGGTTAGTATTCGAAAGTATAACCTCAACTTCAACAATCATCTTCTTTATTCTGTTATTGAACAGGTTTCTATATCCTCTTGCAAGAGTTGCTTCACAAATATCAACAATACAAAGTGGATTTGCTGCAATGGAGAGAATATTCACTATTATAGACGCTGAAAAAGTGGTGAAAAATCCAGAGCAACCAATTTTTGAGAAAGTAACAGGACATATCACCTTCGATCAAGTTTATCATGAGTATGAACCAAATGAACCTGTTTTGAAAAATATTAACCTTGATATTAAACCAGGCGAATCAATTGCTATAGTAGGTGAGACTGGGGCAGGAAAAACAACTATTGCTTCATTACTCATGAGATTTTATGATATAAAAGACGGGTCAATCAAAATTGATGATATTGATATACGAGATTATGATTTACAAGATCTTAGATCCCAAATAGGTTTAGTAAGTCAAGATGTTTTTCTATTCAGTGGAACAGTACTCGATAATATTAGATTTGGTAAACCAGATGCTTCAATTAAGGAAGTTGAAAAAGTAATCGGCATTGTCTCCGCTCAAGAATTTATTGATGCTTTACCTGATGGTTTAGAAACTGAGTTAGGTGAGCGAGGAAAAGGTCTTTCAGCAGGCCAAAGACAGATGATCTCGTTTGCTAGAACATTATTAACAGACCCAAAAATTCTGATTCTTGATGAAGCTACTGCAGCTGTGGATGCTTACACAGAATCAAAAATCCAAGATGCACTTGATAAACTCCTTGCTAATAGAACCTCTATAGTTATAGCTCACCGATTAACTACCATTAAGAATTCTGACAGGATAATAGTTCTTGAAAAGGGTAAAATTGTTGAAGAAGGAAATCATGACAATTTAATGAGCAATGGTGGTCTATACTCTGAGCTATATGAAACCTACTTTAAACACCAATCTGCTGAATGGATTTCTGAGATAAGTGAAGTGTTTTCTGATTAGAATTTCATTGTTTTGATTGATTTCTCTTTATATATAGAAAAACTATGAGAGGAAACGAGAAAAGTATTATTTGAAATCCAAAACCTGGAACAGCTTCAGTAGAGATTTCTGCTTGTAATATTTCTAAACCATCTTCTCGATCAGCAACAAATAATAAATTATCTTTTACTACAATCTCCTTTGCATGTCCTCCATCATAATATTCACCTATCTCAATAGGATTTGTTGGATTTGTAATATCAAGTACTTCTACACCATCATCATAATCAGCAACAAAGCCTAGGCTATTATTGAAATTGATAGAAAAGATACTACCGCCATCATCAAATTCTCCTACTTTCGTAATGCTAGTAGGATCAGTTATATTGAGAACTTGCAATTCACCACCATCCAATTGATGATTTCCTACATAAATATAGTTTCCATATATTTTCGGATCCCAAAAATCAACGTTAGTTGGTGAAAAGGATGACAAAAGCTGAGGAGAACTTGGGTTTGAAATGTTTAGTAACCTTAGACTTGTATAATCACTTCTATGATCACTAATACAAGCAATATCGCCTTTTATGTCAAACTGTACACAATTAAGTGAATAATCATTATATTGCGAAATTTTAATGGGACTATTAGGATTTGTGATATTAAAGATTTCAAATCCCATACCCCAATTAGCTGCGAATAATAAATCATCAATAACTTCAACATCACTTGAAAAAAGAGTAACAGGATATTGATATATTTCATAGGGATTCTCTAAATCCGATATATTTAGAATCTCTAATCCATCTGCACCATCAGCAACGAATGCCAAATCATCTTTTATTGCTAATTCAAAGGAGTTTCCTCCATCATAGAACGAGGATAATTTCACTGGATTTGTT
>JAUVZH010000293.1 GCA_030602675.1 Candidatus Heimdallarchaeota archaeon
AATGAATACCTCAATCAATCTACTAATGATCATTAATTCTGCAAAAATCAACCATATAAGATTAGAAAAGTTCTTGAAAAATAAAAGAACAATTGGTGTAAGTAAAAATAAAATAATCAATACATAAGCATTTAACGACACTGTCAATAAGTTCAAAGCAAAAATAGAAGCAACTAAATCAGTGATCAGCTCAAAAAAGAATAAAAATATTATACTCAGCAAAATAACTTCCGAGTAATTTTTCTCAAATGCAGATTTTAAAGCAGTCATTTCAATCTCCTGTTATATCAAGTTTATAATCTTCTTCTATAAAATTAGTTTTTTGCTATTAAAATAGCTTTTAGAGCAACATTATATTTCTTATAAAAGCAATTTATAAAGAAAGATTTGAATTTAAAATAAAGATCAATGCAGGATTGCTCCTGCATTTAGCTTCTAATTAATACTCCAAGACAAATTACTTCTCTTTATACTTAGCAGCTTCATTCTTAAACCATTTAATAACTGATTCAGGTATTTTGAAATCCACTTCTTCTTTCTTTTCTTCTTCTTTTTGAAACCATTTAATTATAGTGTCGGGCATTTTGAACTCTTTCTTTTCTTCCTCTTCTTTCTCTTTCTTAGAGACTTGACTAAGACTAATTAGAACCAAAATCCCAAGTATAATATTAAAGACTAATAATGTGGGAGTTGTTAGAAGAATTATTGTTGTTTTATCACTGACTAATGACGCAGCATCACCCCAGGTTACTAGACCCCAGATGACAAAAGTGTCATATGCACCTTGAATTGCAAAAAGAAATAGAAAACCAATAAATTTAGATAATTTGTTCATTGTAAAACCAACCAAAAATAAGTTAATTATACTTTTCTCTTTGAATTATATAGGATTTCCTCTTTACTTTATTTAGGTTTCACAAAATACTTTGCTAATTCTTTTCCTTTTTATTAGTTATTATTTTGAAAGAAAGATTTTTCATACAAAAACTTACATCTATTTTTGAAGTGTGTTATTTTGTCTTCCGATTATATGAAGCATCTTGATAAAGTTAATCAATACTTATCCATTGAAATTTCAAAGAGGTTTTAAACATAATTGAAAAGAATATCAAGAAATAAAATATTAATAGTGGACAACAATGAGTCAAGAAAAGTGTGAATTTTGTAATAGTGAATTGGTTACTGTAAAAGGTGAATTGATTTGCTCTACTTGTGGGCTTGTTAATAAACAGGCTATTGATAATAAAGAGAAATTTATTTCACCAAGTTTTTTTCAAGAAAGAAAACTAAAACAAGAAAGAGTTAATGATCAACGAAAGTATACAATCAATCACATGCGTTCAGAAATGGCTTATTTAGTCAACTATCTTGAGTTATCAAATGCTGTACAAAATCAAGCCTATTTGATTATTCTTGATATTTTAAAGAGAGAACGAAAAATAGCTCCCAATTTCCCTTGGCATATAAACACTCAAAATTCAGATTTTAATTGTCTTATAGCTCTAAGTATTATAGTAGCAATAAAAAAAGTTGTATGTGAATTTAAGCAAATAGCTGGTGTATTGGAATTCTATAGAACGAGAGGGGAAAAATTGTCTTTGAATGATATAAAGAACTTTGCTAATAATTTATCTTCTAAATATGATTATCTAGATGATTTATTGAGCTTAGAATAATCCAAATCATTAATCTATAATTCACTATCCAACAAATATTTTAGGAAAACACATTAGATTGTTATTTAGAAATTTTAGCAATTAGTTTCAGAATTATTCAGTTGTTAATTTGGCTAACTGCTCTTTTACTTTATCTTCAATCTTCTCTATTGGAGCCATAACAAAGAGACATTCTTTATCACCTTTTGCTCTGCATGTTATCTCCCTAGCATATAATTCGATGCCAAAACTTTCGCTGCACCAGCCAGATGAGTATCCAGCATTCATTATACAGACAGGAATACTCGACGTATTTCCTCTTAATAAAATATATGAGTCCGCTTCAAAAGATTGAGGATGAGTATACATTAGAAAATAATTCTCATCAGGAGTTGGATTAGATTCAGGTTTTATATCAACTTTAGCCCATCCTGTATAAGCGAAATGAATTGGTCCTGTAGAAAGCTTATCAATTGGTTCATCAAAACCCATTGAAAGATGGAATTTTTTAGCATCAGATTCTCCTAGCGATTTTGCCATTTGATAGATAAGCTTAACAGCTAATGGATTGTTTATTCCACCTTCTAAATCTAGCTGAGAAACTAATGATTCAGGAAATCCAAACCTCATTGAAGAAGCGCGCACTAGAATATATCTTTCTCCTCCAATCAGAATTCTTCCAGTTTTTGGATCCCAGTCAAGTGTATCAAAAAACTTTGCTACTTTTTTTTCAGCTTCAATGAATTGTTCCTTGAATTCATCTGGAACTATAACTGTTTCTAATTCCTTGATTTTTTTTATTTTTCTTTTCTTATTAGAAAGTTTTTTCAATTCTCTGAAACCTCAAACAATTCATCATAAGGTGTCTTTAAAGTAACTAGTTTTTCTTTTAGTATACTAAAATTGACTTCAGGTTCTTTATAACCTAGTGTATTCAATTTAAAATCTAAATAAACTGTGAATTGATGTGGACAAACATCACCCTTGAAAATCTTATGTTCAATAATATTCAATTCAGAGTATTTCTCATTTATTGATATCTGGTTTTTATTAGAACAGATTGGACAAGTAATAGTTGCTTTGTTTTTTAAATGAGGACTTTCTATAAAACCTAATTTTATTGATTCACTAAGCATTTGATCTAATTTTTCTAGAAATTCAGGAGTAAATTCATCTGATATATAATGCATTTTAACAATATCACTTAGATTTCTCAAAGTTTCTGACAGATATGAAGCATTTTCATAAATCCACTTACGTTTCTCTTTTTCGTATATTGTTGATATTGAAAATCTCTTTTCTTTGCCACGAACATCTTCTTTAGAAATTTTAAAAAAAAGTGTAAAAGTGATTAGATTTTCTTCTTGGAGGGATATAATTGATTCATCTGTTGATTCATATGACATTTCTGAATCAGTATAAGATAATGAACCAACCATTACTTTCATAACAACTCTACTAGCTAGTTCAGGATCAATTCCTTTATGATAAACTACCTTTGGACCTATTTTATCATCAAGAGTTCCTAAACAAATTCCGATAATGTCTATTTCCTCCTAAATTTACTGATTACTGCACTAATTAATTAGTGTTAAGTATTAGGCAAACTATTTCTGTATGTAATATTCTTTAGTATAAAAGTGCTACTTTTAGAAAGAAATTTCATTATCCTCGTTTTTTTATTTTAATGGAAGTTAAATCCTTAACAATGAAGTCAGGTTTTGCGGCTATTATTTTATCTAATTTACTTGTTCCTGTAAGAACTACCATAGTTATTGCTCCTGCAGTATTTCCAGCTTCTATATCACTAATACTATCACCAACATAAACACACTCAGAAGGTAAAATTTGTAATAGCTCATCAGATTTGTAAATTATATCTGGAGCAGGTTTATGATTATCCACTTCATAACCTGATACAATCACATCAAAAAATTTGGTTATTTCAAAATGATCAGTTACTTCGATTATGAATCTTTTAAATTTTGTTGAAGCAATACCAATTTTCAAACCAGTTGCTTTTATCGACTCAAGAAGCTCTGCAACTTTTGGGAATAATGTAGTAATTTGCAAGTGATGTTTAGCATAGATTTTTCTTATTTCTTTTACGTAGTCCCAAATCTCCTCATTTGATTTCTCTATAAGCACTTCTCTGAAAAGCTCCTCTATCGGTTTCCCAAATAAACTTTCTAAATACTCTTTACTAAAATTATAACCTTTTGAATCTAGAAAATCCTTTACGATTGTAATTATGCCTTCTTGTGAATCTATTAATGTGCCATCAAGATCAAAAAGAAATGCCTTGATAGGATCTCTTTTGTTAAGGATAGCTTCCAAAGTAACTGTATCATTAATCATAGATTATCAGATGTCGTTTTCATTTAAAATTTTAATGAGGAAAAAGGGATATTCGCTAGATTATTAGCGAATACAAAAACAAGAAGCCTACTCCTTAGAAACCTTATCATCAAGAGTATCCCAGAATTCCTTAGGTGGGTGTCTTAAATCATAATCTACTCGAGTGTCATGTATAACTCTGGAACAATAAGGATCTTCTTGAGCAAGTGTGTGCTCCATTGTTAAGATGAAATTATCATTATGGAACTTTGCTCCCTCGTAATCACCATAACAACAAATCAAATATTTCATTTCTGTATTTGGTAAATCCTTTAGTGCTTCGACCCATGTACAATTATTATTTCGATAGAAGTATTTTCCTTCGCTTATTAACCCATAATGAACTGACCATTCTGATGGTTCTTCTGCTGGTTTTCG
>JAUVZH010000389.1 GCA_030602675.1 Candidatus Heimdallarchaeota archaeon
GAGAAGCTTCAGTTAAACCATAGCCTTCAACTAGAAGTGCTCCAGTTTTTCTTTCAAAAAGCTCCATTGTACCTGGGAATAATGCACTTCCACCTGAGATACAGCATCTAATTGATGACCAATCATATTTGGTAACCTTTGGATGCTCACCTATTTTTTGATATAAAGTTGGGACACCCATAAAGAAGTGAATACCATATTTCTGAACAGTCTTCATAATTTCTTCAAGTTTTCTTGGATCTGGAATTAAAGCAATACTACCACCAACATACAATGGCCAAATAAATGATGTTGTTAGACCAAAAATATGTGATAATGGTAGAGCAGCGATGTTTGAATCTTGTACTCCAGGTGTTTTTCCACCTATCCATTCCATCCAGTAATCAAGAACGATTGCTTGAGAAGAAAGGTTGAAGTGTGTCAACATTGCACCTTTTGGTACTCCAGTTGTTCCACCAGTGTATTGTAATGCTGCTAAATCTTCTTTAGGATTAATTTTCACTTTAATCTCTTTGTCTGCTCCGTTTTTAATTAAGTCTTTGTAAAGAAACTCAGATGTAAGAGGTTTAGGATTTTTTCTAGCAATAACATTCTTGTACAAAAATCCTTTCAATGGTGAAAGTCCGTCAGCTATAGAAGAAACAATGATATGTTTCAAATCAGTTTCTTCTCGTGCTTCTCTTACTTTTTCTACAAATAGATCTAGTGTTACAATCGCGACTGAGCCACTATCTTTTAGTTGAAATTGTAACTCTTTTTTGGTATAGAGTGAACTAATAGCAGTAACAATTCCACCTAAGTAAAGAACTGCTAAATAACTTATAATAAATTGTGGACAATTAGGCAAAAGTAAGGCAACTCTATCACCTTTTTTAATGCCCATTTCAGCAAGAGAATTAGCTAATTTTCTAACTTCACTTGCAGCTTCGCTATAACTCTTTGTTGCGCCTTCAAAAAAGAGAAAAGGTAAATCACCTACTCTTTCTGCAGACTCAAAAAATAATTTTGCAATATCCTCTTTAGGGACATCCATTTCAGCGGGTATTTTTGGATGATAAACAGATTTCCAACGAGCCATAAGTTACTACTCCTGTTTTTTTTATCCAATAACTAATTATTAGTCAGTCATTGTTATATAAGTTACCATTTCCTTTAATTTTGACATTTTTAAACATTCTTATTTTCAGTTCATAAAATCGGACTTTTCTTATTCTTTGCATAAAAAATTGATTTTCATTCCTTTTTAATCAGTTTTTACCATAAATCTGCTTTATTTGTATTAGTTTATACCCTATTAAGAAAGTAATGGTTGAAAGTGTTCTATCCAGAGGAAAGTAGAGAGTTTATTTTATCCATATTGGATAAGTAAATTACCACATTAGGAAAATCTTTAAATATATTAATTAAAAAACAACAAGGTATAGGATCGTAAATCACAATGAAACTTATGTATAAGTTGATTACCATAGGAATTGTCGCGCTAGTTGTAGGAATTGGTGGCGGTATTGGGATAGGATTCTTCATTGGTAATAATACAGGAGCTGACATAGATATTAGATATGGAGGCCAGTATTATCCAGGAGAATTCGTACTCAAAGGCAATCCAGAATATTGGACCAGATATGGAATAAATGTTGATCATAGAATTTTCGCTTCAGGCGGTGAAAATAACAATGCTATGATAGCAGGAGAACTTGATGTTAACTGTGGTTCTGATAGTAAAACTGTTGGTTTATTTGGTTCAATTAATAATGCGTTAATTATTGGAACAATCCAAAGAGGAGATCGTTATTCCACAATTATTCCAGTTGCTTCATCATACACTTCATGGTATGATTTAGTTGGATTACAGGTTGGAATTAAATGGGGAACAGGTGCAGAACAAGTCTGTGCAAGATATTTCGATACCGTTTCAGATCTCGATTTTGATAATTTCACTTGGATACCATTAGAAGTTACTCAGATGGTTGCTTCCTTAGAAGCAGGTGATATTCAAGCATTTACTGCTTGGGAACACACACCATCCGTAGCTGTTGATCAAGGTGTTGGTAAAGTAATGATGAATTATGGTGCTTATGCTATGACACCAGCTTCACTACACACAACAACTGATTTTGCTTATGCAAACCCACAGGTAATTATTGCTTTCTTAGCAGGTCATCTTGAAAAATTTGATATAATAACACAAGACAAAAATGGTGCTGCTAATATTGCATCTGATGCTGCAGAAGAAATTGGTGTTGCCATCTCTGCTGGTGCATTTGAATTGATATTTGATAAGATTAATTTCCAAATTGATTTCAATGAAACAGTCATAGATGCTATAGAAGAAACTGCAAACTTCCTCTTATCCAAAGAGAAAATCACTGAAGTACCAGAATTAGTTTGGGATGCTCGATTCATTGATGCAGCAAAAGAATTACAAGAAGACTTTGGAACACCAGCAACTGGAACCTCAGTTGATTCATATGGACAAGCTTTAATCAAAGTAACTGAGAAATACTTCGGATTAATGTCTGACAAAGCAATATTAATGGGCTTCTTTGCATGCACATTTGGTATCGGTACACTAATTACACGAACAACAATAAGAAAAAGAAAAGAATAAAGCTTCGAGCTTTTTCTTTTTCATTTTTTAACGCAATTCTTAAGAAGTATAATTTCGATACAAGTTTATTCCTTCCTAAAGGTGCTAGATTGAAGTGGCAGATAAAAATACCATTAAAGATGAAACTAGTTTAGAATTTGATTCTGATACTAATAAATCAAAAAGTAAAGAAAGTTTTTGGATTAGAGTAGACACTTTTTGGAGAAATCTTAACAAAGACATTAAGTCTGTAATTTATACTATTTTATCAATAGTGATTTTCTTATCAGTATGGGAAATTCTTTGTGTAACTAATATTTTAAAAGAACCACAAATCTTTCGACCAACTGATATTTTTGCTGAACTCTGGGTTTTACTAACAACAAATAGTGTAGCATTTGGTAATCTAGGTCTCCATTTACTAGCTAGTTTCACAAGGATGGTATTAGCATTTCTTATTGCTGTTATTCTTGGTTTAGGCATTGGGTTATTGATGGGCTGGAGTAAAAGAGTTTACGAATTTTTAGATCCAATAATAACATTCTTGATGCCAATACCAGGCATAGCGTGGGCACCATTAATCTTAGTTTGGATAGGATTTGAGCCATTATTTTCCAGATGGGGATGGATTTCAAGTTCGGGTTGGTGGTGGGATTATGGTCTAGGGAATCCAGTATTAATAATAATAGGTATTATAGCAGGAATTTTTCCAATTATTCAGAATATCAGTATGGCTACTCGAGCAACAGACAAGAAATTGATTTGGGCTGCAAGAACAATGGGAGCAAGTGAACAAATGGTTTTCAGGAAAATTTTGTTCCCAAATTCCTTGCCATATCTCTTTACAGGTTTGAAATTAGGT
>JAUVZH010000059.1 GCA_030602675.1 Candidatus Heimdallarchaeota archaeon
ATCACCTATAAAGAAGATGTATTTTGCTGTTATATATTTTAATACTGTAAAATCATTTTTTAGATTTAAATTGTTGATTATCCCAAAAAAATTAGAAATATATAACCTTTTTATTTCTGAATTGTCTTAATTGGTTTACCTTGAATTAGCATATCTTTGTAAAGAACTTCAAATAAACTAAGGAATGAATCTTATTGACTTTAGGTAAATTAATAGGTAGAGGTAGAACTGCTGACATTTATTTATGGGGAGAAGATAAGGTAATAAAATTATTTCATGAAAATTTCTCAGAAAAATGTATTGATTATGAACATCATATTAGCAAAATAGTTCAAGATATCTATCCGAATGTCCCTAAGGTGTTTGAAAAAAATAGAATTCAAAATAAAACCGGAATCATTTTTGAATTTATTCAAGGACCCACTTTGCTTGATGTATTTACGAGGAATCCATTTAGTATTTTTAAAGAAGTAAAACGTTTTGTTGAATTACATATAGAAATGCATATGTGTGAAGTCGAAGGACTAAATGATTTGAAAAGCTATCTGCTAAATGACATAAAGAGAATTGATGAATTAGATGATAATCAAAAGAACCTTATTATTAAGCTGCTAGATAACTTACCTTCTAATAGTATTCTTTGTCATCGAGACTTTCATCCTGATAACATCCTTTATGCTGAGAAAGGTCTTGTTGTTATTGATTGGATAACTGCAGTTCAAGGAGCTCCTGCTGCTGATGTTGCAAGATCTTATTATGTTATGAAACATGGTTCACCAATGCAAAACATATCAAGAATTGATAAATTGAAAATCAAAATTTTCCGTTCAGTTGCTTCTCGATTATATCTCTATCATTATTGTAAAAAGGCTAAAATGAAACGCAAAGAAATAAAAAAATGGGAATTAGTAACTATTGCTGCTAGACTTAGAGAAGGAATAGTTGAAGAGAAAGATTTCATTTTAAAGAGAATTAATGAGCTTATAAAAAAAGCATCCAAGAAGAAAACGTAAGCTAGTTAAAGCTTTGATGAAATAATCCAAAATCTATTCCATCAAGAAATTAGCAATTAAATTAGTAGTTTCACTTGTGTGTAATGCTTCTACCTCTGCGATTTCTAAATATTGTCCATTTTTAACTCGTTGAGATATTTGAAATGTTTGATTTGCTGGATGAAGTTCATCATCTGTATATCCAATAGCTAAAGATGGAATTTCTACTTTCGATAAACCATCAAGTACATCTACATCTACCGAACTAAGTAAACCAACTCGCATTTTTTCTATATCTGCATTTTTTAAATTATCAATTAATAATTGATAAGTTCTGGGTTGTTTTTTACGTCTTTTCCATTGAAGTATTGGTGCAGTAATTATTGCTAATTTTATATATGCTTTAAAGAACAATCGATATTTTGCCAATTTGATTTGTCCACTTAAAGGGGCTGAACTAAAGGTTGTTTGAATAAGAATAATTTTTGAAGGTAGTAATTCTTTGTTATCTACATTTTTTATTATATGCCTTAATATAATTGATGCACCTGATGAATTACCTGCCATAAAGAATGGTTGTTGCAGTTTCAAATATTGGAGTACATCTTTTACATCATCAACCATACCTTCAGTATTGAAATTCTCATTAGTCACTTTAGATGTGGAAGTGCTCTTCTCCCTTGATTCAAATACATAAACTGGAAATCCGTCTTTTACTAGGTTATTGATATTTGTGCTCCATACACCTAAGTATGCTATAAATCCTGGGATAAGAAAAATGGGGTTTTTTGTTTCTGAGTTCTCTTCTTCATTTGGGAGAAACTTGTATAATGCTACTTTTGCTCCATCTCTCATTTCCACGAGATATTTCTCTCGAGATTTAATATTGGAAAATAGCGATGTTAATTTCTCCTCTTCCATATGTTTCTCTCCTTATATTGCACCTCAATTCAAAGTAAAGTAAATAATGCTTAAAAGAATAATCCCGAAACTCATCTCAACAATCGTAGTTATCTTCTCTTTTTTCTAACTGGTACTGGTTTTATGCTTCCGTTCCTTTTTGATTTAGTTTTGGATGTTTTCTTGGTTGAGTATTGAACATTACTTGTTCTCTTTGAGGATGTAGGTTTTGCAGGTAGTCTTGGAATTACTTTCTTAGGTTTCGATTTTTGAGTAGTGCTTTTCATTTTTTGTCTACCTGATGTGACCTGTGATTTTGATTGTATTCTAACAGGTTTTGATACACTAGTTTTCTTTTTAGTTGGTACTTTTCCTCTTCTGCTCCTCGCTTTCGCTTTTGATGCTCTTGTGAGAGTTTTACTAGGTTTTCTCATAACTGGTTTTGTTGATCTTACTTTAGAAGCTGGTTTCCTTGCTGGTCTGGTTTTCGATTTTGTTGATGATGGTCGCTGAGCAGGTTTTCTAACCGAAGCCTTCGTTTTCATCCTTCCAACTGTTCTTGATACCTTAACTTTATTCTTCTTCGATTTAGAGTTTAATTCTTTGATACGAATAATTGCGTATCCTGCTTCTTCTCTCACTTTTTCGTCTTTATCCTTTTGTTTAGAATGTTTTAGAGAAGATAATGCTCTCAAGTCACCTATTTTAGCTAAAGCTTTAGCTGTGTTCTTTCGAACAAATCGATCTGGATCAGATCTTAAAACAGAAACTAAAACGCTGACAGCTCTTTTATCACCTGATTCTCCTAAATTCCAAGCTGCCTTCTTACGCACTCCGACATCTTTACTTTTTAAATTTTGAACTTCTTTAGCAACAGAGATTTTATGCATTTGTATCCACCATTATGATGAGATACCCAACTATACTTTGTTATGTGCTCATCCTATTTTATATTAGCTGTATGACCAAAAACTGGTTCAAAGTAATTAGAAATAATTATTGAATCCTTGATTCTTTACTAGAATTTGTTTTATTCATTAGCTAGTCTCTTGTCCTTCTCCTTTTTCTTACAAAATTGATATGTATTTGATTTTTTCTCAAATATCTGAGCTGAAATTCTCATTTAAATGAGAATACTTATAACCTTTCGATGTAACAGTTCAATGAACTTGACGAATCATAAAAGTAGGAGTGAATTTTTATGACAGAATACGTAATAAAACACTATCATGATGGGTTTGAGGTAGACCAAGAAAAAATTGGCAATGAAGTTGCTAAATCTTTTATAGCTCCTCATCAAACACCTGCGGATCGATTGAAAGAAGCTTATTCTAGAGAAGATTTCGATCCAGAAACTAGGCTTTATGCTTTTAAGGATGATAAGATGGTTGGATTTCTTACAGCAAGAGTTCTCCCAGAAGAAGAGGATGGAATTAAGAAAGCTAGCTTAACACCTCCATCGGTTCTTGCAGAGCATGAAGTAGCTACTGAATTGCTTTTCAATAAAGCGATTAAGATTCTTAAAAAGAAAGGCGTTCAAAAAATACAATCCAATTTTGGTGCCTATTCTAGTAAACAAGAAGAAACCGCAAAAGAATGGGGTTATAAATTCATTAATAGGAACAACTTTATTTACAAAATAAATCTTGATGGAATTGATTTTAGCAAAGTTCCAGAGGAAATTATTGATATTGATTTTGATAAGCATCAAAAAGATCTTGCTAAAATTCTTGTTGCTGAATATGGTCGAGATGAGGAATTTGTTAACACCTTTATTGATCGAATAAAAAATGATCCAAATAATAAGAGAATTAACAAAGTAATTCTAGAAGGAGATGAAGTTAAAGCCTATTTAGGATTGAATCCTAATGATATTGATTCTTCTATTGCACGAGTGATTGCTGTTTATGCATCTAATGAGGACTACATGAAGAAAATGTTGATTATGGCTGCAAAGATAGCAAAGGATAAGAAACTCAAACAATTGCAAACAGGCTTTACAGAAGAAGACGATATCAAGCTCAAGAAGTATTTCCCAATCAAATTTGAATTAGTTGGGACATCTTCACAATTTGAAAAAGAACTATAGAATTTTTGTTATAATGCTTCATAGATATAACTACTATGAAGCTTGTATATCTTTTTTAATTTTCACTAACATCCCATTTTGAGCACTTACCACCCCATCGTCCAATGACTTCTCCTTCTCGTTTTATTTCTATAATTTCGCAAATATTCTCACAGCCTTTGCACAAGAAACTTTTTGTTTGATAATTAATATCTGGTATTTCCCAACCTAGAAAAGAACTTGTTGTGCTTTTATTTTCTAGTTCTCTAATCATCATTTCTTCTTGTGCTAAAATAGCTGCTCCGACTGCACCTAAAACATCATGATTATCAGGGATGATGATGCTAGTTCCATTCAATTCTTTCTTAAGCACATCCTCAAAAGCATTAATTATCCCTTGATTCTTTGCTACTCCACCTTGAAAGAGAATGGGTGGTAAAATATGTTTTCCTCGACCTAAGTTTGTTTTATAATTCTCAACTAATCTATTACATAATCCCATCAAAATATCTTCTGTTTTATAACCAGTATTCTTTTTTGTAATGATATCTGATTCTGCAAAGACTGTGCACCTCCCTGATATCACAGCTGGATCAGTTGAACAAATAGCACACGATCCGAAATCCTCTATTTGTACTCCTAGTTGATCACTGAGTTTGTCAAGAAATGAACCAGTTCCTGCTGCGCAGATACTATTCATAGCAAAATCCATGACAAGTTGGTCTCGAATGATAATTAATTTACTATCCTGTCCACCAATATCAATAACAGTTTTTACATCAGGACAATAATCTACTGCTGCTACTGCATGAGCTGTTATTTCATCTCGAGCAATATCAGCACCTATTACTTTCTGAAGCAATTTCCTACCGGAACCAGTTACAGCTGCACCAGCAATAGGTAAATCTCCTTGTCGTTCATGAATCATTTTGAGAGCTTTTTTAATACAGTTAATTGGTTGTCCTTCTGTTCGTAAATAAACACGGTCAATCAAATTGTGTTCATAGTCAATAATTGCTACTTTACCAGTGATTGAACCAATATCTATTCCTAAGAAATATTGTGCTTCAGCCATATTTAATTCTCCAAATATTTTTTCCTTTTTAACATATTGATAAAAGCTTCAAGTCTTGTTTGAATTGCTGCTCCATCAGCTTTCTCATCAAAAACTAGTGAGTATTTTGGCATTCCGATATCTTGTTGCACTTTTGGAAGTATGTCCTTTGCTATTAATTCCGGTATGCAGGTGTATGGGTATAAGTGTATTAATCCATCCCAACCCTTTTTCTTGTAGAGAATAGCATCTCCAATTGTGTGTTGTGCATCTCCACCACAATAATGAGGAAGGTATTTTTTAGCTGCTTTAGCAGCAACTTTATGTGGTTCTTTGATGAAAGGATTGATTTTTGCTCCAATATCAGTGTACTTTCTTAATGAAACACCAGTTTTTGCTACTACACCTAATTCATTTATGCGCTTGTTCAAATCTTGATTCATTCCAGGCTCAAGAACAGCATAAATCTCTCCAACAACAACGACCCTTACTGGATTCTTTATATGATTGATTTCAACTTCTTCTTTGAATGTTTTCGGAATGTCTTTTTTTAGCTTGGAAAAACCCCTTCTTTTTCTAGTATTAATGATTTGTTGGTAAAAGCTTTCTGCAACTCTTTCTGTAGATCCTTTTTCAATTTCCAGAGCTCGATAATAATTGAGTTGTTCGTCAACGTCATCTAGTAATCTATTGCGAATACCGCCACGTAGTAAAGCAGTAAAGACTTCCCAAGTACTTTTGTTATTGCTTATACTTTTGAACATCCTTAGCAAATCAAATGGTAGGTGATAATCAAATGTATGAAATGTAACATCATCATATCCGATATCCTCAGCAATCAATCGAATCAATTCATAATAGATACTAAATCGACATGTACCTGTTCCAGAAGGAAAGACTATTTCTGTTGCACCCATTTCAATACCAGTTAACAGTGCTCCAACGCAATATTTCAAAGGTGTACAAATTGTTTCAGGACTATGAGCAACTCCTAGAGCAATCATTTTCTTAGTCGGTCGTGGTAGATGCAGAAAATCTTCTCTGCCAATATCCTTCAAGCCTGCCATGAATGTATAGCCAGAAGGACCAAAAGGTGGGTATGTTATCATTTCATAGCTCCCTCTTCATCTAAAGATGTAGACTTAACAATTACTAATTCAATTGGATCATCCTTGGGGATTTGTTTTGTTACTAAATTCTTGTGTTTATACAATTCTTGTAATTGTAGCAGCTTCTTACGTTTCATAGTGTTAACAAATGCCTCAAGTCTAGTAACTAAACCTGCTTCTCCAGTATTGTCATCGAGCATTAATTGTATGAGAGGAATTTTTTCCTTCCTTTTTGCGTGTCGCATAATAATTTCGCTCGAGATAGCAGTTGGTCCACATGGATAAGGAATTAATTGAAGTATTCCATCAACAGTTTCATTTTCAAGAAAGTATAGTGCTGCTCCTACAATGCTTCGTTCTTCCTTAAAGTAAAGATAGCTGTGAAGCTTCTTCAGTTGTTTTTCTACAATTGTGCTAGGCAGCTCTTCAGAAGTAATTACCTCAACACCCATCTTAGTTAATCTTTGTGGAATATCAAAAGAAAGAATGGGATCATGTAAAACATATGCATGTCCTAATAAGACGATTTTAACTTTCTCTAAACCACTTTGAAAGTTTGTATCTCTTTCCCAAGCATGAAGTTTTTCTTCATTCCATCTTATTTGCTCATCATATTTCTTTTGTGCTTTAACAGCTCTAAAAATCGCTCGAGTAATTTTGAAAGGGTTTTTAGTGATTTTAAAACCAACGGTAAATGCTGACCAGACAAGATGTAGTGAACGATGTTTTTTCTTGGTACGAGAATGATATGGAACAAGTTGTTGCGGCAAATCTTCAAGAACTGCTCGAATAACATCAGGCATTCCTATAAATTTGGGACAATTAACCTCAGTTTTGTGTGATCCATGAAATTTAGGTAGAAAAAGATAATCTACTTTCTTCTTTTTCAAATCATTTACATGCCCAAGAAAGATTTTGCAAGAAAAACACTCTTCATCGGAAGCATACTGTAATGCTTCTAAAAGTAGTGTGCGATTGCTTTCTTTTGAGAAAATAACTTCTGCACCTAATTCCTCAAAAAAAATTCTGAAAAGTTCAGGATAATGGTAGTAAATCAAACCTTTAGGGATTCCAACCCGTTTACGTGCTTTTGCTTTTGATGAAAGCGTTTCAATTGATTTACCCATAAAATCACCTTATGAAATATCCTTTCCTCTTCAAGTATTATTTTCAAATTAAATATTTAAATTGCTAAATGAATATAAATTGATACTAGTTGACTTTTTAAAAATATCTTCTTATTACAGTCCAAGTAAGTAGATTAGTAACTAATATAAATTAAATCTAAAAAAAGATTGGAGTAGTGGATGTGATATTTTGGAAAAACAATGTGAGCAAGAAGTAATTGGTTTGCACAAATTCTTTGAGCAATGGTTCAAATCAGAAATTGAGAATAATGACGAAACATATGCGAGATTTGAGAATGTTATGAGTGAGGAATTCACGCTTATTATGCCAACAGGGAAGGTAACTACTCGAGAGGATTTATTAGTACAAATTAGAGATGGATATGGCTCTCGTAAAGATGATGCTATACCATATCGTCTTTGGGTTAAAAACATCCAGTGCAGATTGATTGAGGGTAATCTTTGCTTAGTTACTTATGAGGAATGGGGAGAAGTCCAAGGCAAGACAAATGCTAGGCTAAGTTCAGCATTATTTCGAAAAAAGGATGGTGCTGTTAATAGTGTAGAATGGGTACATGTTCATGAAGTATTTATCGCATAGATTGGTAAATTAAAATTTTTGGACCAATTTTCTAAAATCTGAATTATCCCAATTTTAATGTTGATTTTAGAATCCTTATGCTTAAAAAACCCAACAATACTAATCCTTAATTTGGCTTTCTTGAACAATTTCATTAATATTATTGTTTTGTTGGTTAGTTGATAACATGAATATTTTATCAAATCTTTTTCTAAGAAAATTCCCCCAAAAAGCTCCTAAAAATACAATACCTATCATAAAAGGATACAATAATGAAAGGAGAATCTTTTTGATTAAATTATATGAATCATCAAAAAATGGATAATATTTACTATAACCTTTCACTCCTATTATTATGAAAACAACAAGTACAATAGAATTTATTGCTGCAATTATCAAATAATCCTTCTTTTTACAATAGAAACCTGTAGGAATACTAAGAAAGAGAAACAAAGATGTGTAAAATAAATAGCTGATTAAGAAATCATTATAGCTATAAATCCTTAAACGTCCAAAATTTAATGCCTGATCCATAAAATCACTATATGTACTAAAATAAGTAACAGCATAGGTCATGAAAAATAACACATAAGGTATTACTAAAGCAATTATAGCTGAAGGTATTCTTTTGGTTTTTAGAAACTTTGTAAACGTTAAACCATAAATTAACAATACTGAAGAAAAAATTATACCATTAATAATTGAATCAGGATTCACAAAGAAATTAAAATCCTTAGAATAAGGTGAATCAGCTAATAAATTGAAATATCTTATAGGAACAATAGGGATGTAAACAAGATAAATAAGAACTATACAATTGAGTATTATATTGATAATTCTTAATTCTTTTACAAATTTATTTTGATTTTCTATATCTGGTCTTAATGTGAATCCTAACCATTCACTTAAATTGGATTTATTAACAAACATCAGAATTTGATTTGGAAGATAGCATAAAGAATAAACAGCCAATGTTCCAAGTATCATTGATCTTTTATTGTCAAAATGACCTACATTATTAGTTAATCCTACTTTTACCAAAGCTAAGATAATTGGTATTGAATATAATACCCAATTCGTGTAAGCAGTAATTTTTATTTCTCTTCTTGTTTTTAAGAATATCATTGAACCAGATAAGAAAGTCAAAACTACAAAAAAAGGCATTATGATAATATATCCTAAATCAACATAGAAATCAACATATTGGTAGTATGAATCATGATATTGTGTTTCTCTCTCAAATTTATATGTCCATTGATAAAAGAAATTGTTAAATTCAGTATCAGATAGAGTATCTACTCTAGACGGTAAAACTGGAAAACTCCAAATTAATAATGTGATTATACCTATAGTTAGGATTGACATAATAATAGTAGATATGAAACGAGGATTTACTAATTCTCTATCAAATAGAGATTTATTTATTTCAACTAATTCTTCATCAATTTTTTCAACCAAACTCTACACCCACTAATAAATAACACACATTCTTTTATTTAGTTTTTTAAAATAATTATTAAATAATAAATACTAATTGTATATGGGAGTTGTAATTAATATGCTTAGTAGATTGATTGGTTTTATTATTAACGTACAACTCGAACCTTGGGCATTTTATGTTAAATTTGTCGGTATTTTTTTTGGGATTATTGCTTTAGCTTCCATAACTTTACTTCTTATTATTTGGAGAGCAAATACAAAGAAAAAGAAATTAGTTTCAACTAATGAAGATTCATAATTATCCATCCATCTAGAATTTGTAATGAAAATTAATATACTGTTATTTAAATCTGATTTTTTATTAATATAAAACAAATGATATTTTCCATAAATTCTAGATATGTAATTAGGGAGATGGTGACTCTCCCTATAATCAGTATTTTTTACCTTCCCGTGAAATAAGCGAATTGTTTTCGGGTCTTTTCCATATTTTGTTTGATTTTTCTTTTTGTAACTTTATCATTATATTGTTTCATGTTTTTTCCTCCTTGATTATTCCATTAAGTCACTTTTTTCTTACAGTGATCATCTTTATGGCAGGAATAAGTTCCTTTTTGAATTGTTTTCTGGAATCTTTATTATGTATCATGGTACTGCCCCGAATACCTTTTTTGTTATTATATCAAACCATCCGTGTATTGCATTGCAAGCAGGATCTTGATTCTTTCATTTTCCTTCT
>JAUVZH010000429.1 GCA_030602675.1 Candidatus Heimdallarchaeota archaeon
CTTTTTTTAATTGGCCTTAGCAAAGAAGATACTGGCGAAATCATCAACACTTATCAGATTCAGATATTTTTTAACCTAGATTGCACTGGGTTTTCAATAAAAATCCAATAAGACTTTGATTAACAAATATGTTTGAAAAAAAGTTTTCATTTAGAGTCATTACAACAGAAAAAAATCACCAAACACAAGAACTAATTGTGTTATAATGAATCTTCTATCGAGATGCTTAGTTGAAAACCATTTTTTAAACAAGTAATAGCCATTTCTATCATCTTAACTAGCACCTCCAAATTTGTATTTTCAAGTGACAATGCACTCTTAAATAAAGTTTTCCTAGGTCTAGGTGAAAGAAGAAAAGATACACCTTAAATTTAAGGTGTTTGTTACTATCATTCGATTGTTCTTTTTCTATTAACTAAAACAGCTATGATGACCACAGGGATAATCAGTAAAGCAAGGAAACCCAAATAACCATAGTTTCCTGTTTCTTGAAAGTAGTCCATAGCATCCTGAATTAGACTTCTAGCATGGATTCCGAGTGAAGCAGAAGCATTGTAGTCCATTTGCCAATAGTAAATTGGAATTGAATCAAGCGTATCGTTAATTTCATCCAATAGACCATTCAATTCGACAGGTCTCCCTTCAGATTCATAACGTTGCATGGTTGTGTTTAGCTCTTCCAATGCGTATATATAATGTGCATCTGAATGGGCTCTGCCAATAGCATCTTTGTAAAAGGTACTAAAGATTGGGGAAGTAGAGAAATAACTCATTACTTCATTTATGAATGATGAACCCCACCCAAACGTTCCACTGTGCGGATGTGGTAACCCCAATGAATGACCAAGTTCATGAATCATTACTGTTGACATATCTCTTTTTGGTAAAGAAGTATTTCCATCTTCAAATAAACTATATTGGTCTCCTAACAAAATTTCCCAACCCATTCCCCCTAATCCTGCGAATGATACTCCATTCCATCTGAAGCTTACGTCATTTGTAATGAAAAAGTAACAAGGAAGAACAATTTCTGCTCTGCTTAAATTGAAATTTGTTGTTAGATCATCTCCTAATTCAAAGAAGAAACCATCAGAAACCTCAATATATTTTCCATCAACATCTTCTTCAATATTTTCTTGCAGATAATCGAAATATTCAGGATAATCCGTTAGTTCCAACCATTCAATATCAATCAACCAATTTATCCAAGGGAAGTCAAGAATCAATTGATTAATTATCCTATTCTTTGATATACACCACTTCAAATCTCGTTCATCAAAACCGTTTATTGTTAAATTATTAATAACTATAACTTGAAGAGAAACAGATCTTCCAATGGGCAAGTCATTGTAAACAGGTCCCGAAAAAACATTACCAATGTAGGAATTTATCCAATCAACTAAGTATTCCGTTAACACATCTTGTCCATCTGGAGTAGTAATATCAACGGTTTGAGATAAGTCGTCGAGATCTGGATAATCATAAAAGCTATAAGAACCGATACCATATTGACTCCAAGCTGTACTAACATAATCCAAATACCAAGACCTTGCTGATAAATCTAAATAGCAAAAACGGTATTTACCACCCCAACCCATTGCTGCTCTTTTTTCTAAACCCTTGTAACCTGAATACCACCAGGTTATTGTCCGATTTGAATCCAATCCAATTCCTGTAGTTTCATACCAATGTTCAAGGGAATGATCAGGAGAATCAAACTGTGAAAAATTCATAATATAAAATGTATAACCTGGATCATTGACTGGTTCTTGGTATAAATGTTCATTAATATACTCATTTACTTGCTCAGCATTAATTGACATACCATCTCTAGGAATGAAAATATCTGATCGATTACCAGAGATTAAATCTTCTAATAATAATGTTTTATTTAATTTATACCCTGTTCCAGTACCATTTACAGCTGTTGAATTAATAAAATTCTCTAATTCAGTTTTATCTGTATCTGAAATATAATTAAATTCAAAATTAAAATTAAATTCAGCTTGTGGTACAGCTTGTGAAAATTGAAAATTTGATATTAGTTGATTTTCAATAGAATTTTCATCGATTAGATTTTGATTAAAACCAATGAATTCTATTTTTAGTTTTAGCTCCTCAGTTTTTGTATATGCTGTTGGATTTAAAGTAAAAGATGATGATTCTCTATGTTTAGAAATACTAGCTAAGGGTTTTTCTGCAATTATTTGGAAAGAAATAGGAGCTATAAACAAAGCAATAATCATTACAAAATTTAATAACTTATAATTCTTCAAATGAATCCCTTACTTAAAATTGATTGGAAAAATTACCACACTCAAAATAAGGTCTAGTAATTTTACGAACATCTGTTTTAATTGTAATAAAATAAATAAACGTTCTTTTAAGTCTAACATCTTCGGATATCTAATTTTATGTCAGATAAAATAGTGAGTGTATCAAAAGCTTTAATTTAAGGGAAAATCTGTTTCATTAATTCCAATATAAATTAATAATTCATATTTGGAGTGAAAAAGATTGGAGCAGAAAGTAGCTAAGGTTCTTTCAGAAATTGATTATGTTCAATTTCAATTCACAAGTATTTCTGGCGAATTAAAAGCAGTAGAAGTTCCTAAAAAATTTGCTAAAAAGTATCTTGAAGAAGGATTAGGTATTGATGGATCTTCTGTTGGTTTTCTCGCAACAGAACAAAGTGATATGCGTATAATTCCTGATATATCAACTCTACATGTAATTCCTTGGGACAATAGAATCGCAAGAGTAATTTGTGATATAACTGATATAAATGGTCAACCATTACAAAGTGATCCTCGTAGTATATTGAAACGAGCGATTAATCTTGCTAAAATGGATTTTAATTGCGAATTTAAAGTAAGACCCGAAATTGAATGGTATGTTATGAATCCAG
>JAUVZH010000456.1 GCA_030602675.1 Candidatus Heimdallarchaeota archaeon
GAGAAGCTAGCATCCATTAAGATTGAAAAGAAAAGAGACGAATGGTTTGCTGGTTTAATAGCAATAAAACAAGCACTGCAAGATATGGATCCAAATCTAAATCCAAATACAATTAGAGTTTCAAAGACTGAACTTGGAAAACCATTTATTCAATTGGACAAGAAAAAATCCCCAATCCATATATCCATTACTCATAGCAATGGTTTTGCTGTTGGGATAGTAGATCCAACATCAAACACAGGTATTGATCTCGAGATTAAAGAAAAAAGAGATGATTCATTTGTGAATGAGCTTATTGGACCACAAGAACAAGAGTTACTAAAGAATCAACAGATGGATATTACTGAAGAATTGCTTACAAAAATCTGGACAGCTAAAGAAGCAGCTTCTAAAGTTCTTGGAGTAGGTTTGAACATTAATTTACATGATCTAATTATTAGCAATGTTAAAGATCAAGAAATAACTCTACAAATCGATCCTGTAAAGATACCTGAAGAAGGTAAAAAATATTTAGATAAAAAATTGATGAGAAAATCAAAACTTGAATTAATTGCTAAATTAGCACAAAATGAGGACTTTGTTGCAGCAATATGTCAAATTAATAGCAAATAATTGACCATTTGAAATTCAAATGAAATAAACTAAGAAATTATATCAATAGGTAATTTTTAAAGATGTAGCACTCAATTATTGTTTGAGATAGTCAAAATAATAGCTGAAAATGCAGATGATATCCTCATCTGTATTTTTCCAGCTATAATTTCTAGGTGAATTGGAATGGCGTTTGCTACGAGATCGAAATTTTTCTGGTCAAGGTTTATTTCAACTTGCGTGAAATATTTGGGAGTAGCAAATACTCAGCATCTTAGATATATTGCTGAAAAAATTCTTCCAACTGAAATGAGTCGCCAAAATATTCTATATCATGTAAGAATTGCTGAAGAAAAGGGTTGGATAGCAACATTTTCTTCTGCTTTAGAGATGACTCAAAAAAATGAAATTCTCTTTCGTAAAGAATTCCTTAAAACCATTCAAGAAAAAGTTTCAGCTCAGAGATTTGTTATTTTTGGAACCGATAGTTTTGAACCTACAGCAGAAGAAAGGATAATTGAGGTTTGTAAAGAAGCACATTTGGATCCAATCTCAATTCTAAAACCAAATATACTAGCTGTTATTACCGATGATTCACTTAAGCGATTAAGCTCAACAAAAACAGATGCAGCTGGAAATCGATCTTTATTTATGGTTCTCTTACGTTTTGGTTGGTTCTGGCTAAATATAAATCCCAATCAATCTCTCAAAATAACTGAGGTTCTAAAAAACAATTCGTCAAAGCATCACTTTAATGATCATTATAAAATTGATACTGACCTACTTTGGATTTCAAGTCTCTTAGAATTAGAAACATTGCCTGAATTAGACATTGAAGTTCTAAAGGGTTTTTTATTGGATTGCATCAAGTTTTCCGATAATAAGAAAAGAACTGATATTATGAATCTAATGAGCATGACTTTACTAATCTCTGGTCGATATTTGGTTTCTTATAATGAGATAGCGTTAGCAGAAGAGTATCTTAATCGAGGGATAAAATATCTACGTTTTAGTCAAAGGAAATCAATTTTAATGCGTAAATTGCATGTAGATGGATTATTTGACCTTGGTTACATTTATACACAACAAGGATGGTTTTACAAAGCCTTAGGCATTTACGAGAATATTGAGCGAATAATTGAAGAAGAATTCCAGAAAAACGAACCTACAAGTAATCTTCTTGGTCGATTAGAACTAGCAAAATCTGAATTATATTTAATGATGGCTTTTCCATCATATACATTTCAAGATGAAGATTATAGAGCAGCATTGCTAAAAGCATCAAAACACGCAAGAAAAGCATTAAAACTTTATCAAGAAAGTAAGAACAAGTTGAAAGTAACAGAAATTACATTGCTAAGTTCTTGGATAAATGCTTTAATCGGACGAATTAAAAGAGCTGAACTGCTCCTTAAAAAAGGAACGAAAGCGCTTATCGCTCCTGTTCCGCCAAAGTTAAATGTTCTATATTTCAATGCACAAGCAGAGATTCACAGAAAGGAAGGAAGGTTTTCTGCAGCTATAAAAAGCATTTCCCAATCATTTGATTATCTGAAAATTCTAGGTCAAACAATAGCTAAGTTATTTTGCATGACAAGATTGGCGGAATTACATGTCCATTTATCAAAATCTGAAAATAGAATGTCATTCATTTCATTTGGCAATGTCACTAATTTATTTGAAAAACAAATTTCTGATATGATTAGCCATATTTTTCTTGAGAATAATAAAACACTTGCTGAACATTCTGCTATAGTTTCCTTCTTTATAACTGATAAGGCATTAGAATCTCACCCAGAGATAAGTGCTTATGTTGAATTCTTACCTGCTGATAATATTTCACCAGTACTTTTAGGAGAATCATTCACAATATTGCCTGAACATATTATCAATCACAACGGATACAATAAAGCAAAATCCATTTGCATTGTAGGAACAATGGATTCAAAAGAAACAATTGATGATTTTCATATTAGTAATTTCCATGATGAAATGGAAAAATTTGATTATATCTTTCAAC
>JAUVZH010000114.1 GCA_030602675.1 Candidatus Heimdallarchaeota archaeon
CTTTTGACTCTAAAGTAGTATCAACGATTCATCAAGGCATAACAACCTTGGTTGTTGGAATGTGTGGGGCATCATTAGCACCCGTTAATCCTGAGAAGAAAGAGTTATTTGACAAGGAATTTTCGATGGCATCTCCTCCTGGATTAGAGTTTAATGTTACTTGGTCTTCATTTAGTGAATATCTTGATGAAGTGGAAAAAATGGGTTGTTCTTCTAATGTAGCACATTTCATAGGTTTTGGAATGGTAAGGTTGGCTGCAATGGGTTATGAAAACCGTCCACCTACAAAAGAAGAATTACTTCAAATGAAAAGCTATATTCGCGATGCTATGGAAGCAGGGGCTTTTGGAATTTCTACTGGTTTGATATACACACCACAAGCTTATGCTAAAACTAATGAAGTTCTCGAGATAACAAAAGAAGTTGCTAAATTTGATGGATTATATTTCAGTCACATAAGAAATGAAGGAGAATTAGTTCTAAAAGCTATTCAAGAAGTAATTTATATCGTTGAACAATCGGGTTGCAAAGGAGGACAAATTGCTCATCATAAGGTTTCTGGGAAAGCGAGTTGGGGATTAAGCAAAGAAACACTTCAGCTTATAGAAGAAACAAATGAACGGGGAATAAGTATAACTTGTGATCAATATCCCTATAATCGAGGTGCCACTTCGTTAATCACTCTTCTCCCTCCTTGGACTCATGAAGGTGGTCCCGAGAAATTAATCGAACGATTAAAAGATCCAAAGATTAAGGAAAAAATCAAGAAAGATCTCTATGAAGGAATTGATTTTGAGAGTTTTGTAAAGAACATTGGATGGGAATGTGTTTACATCTCTTCGTTAGAAACCGAAAAATGGTCTAAATATATGGGTAAATCAATAGCAAAAATTGCTCAAGATAAAGGTGAAGACGATGCATTTGAAGTTCTTTGTGAAATACTGATAGATGAGGAAGCAAAAGGTGGGATGACAGTTGAAAGTATGGACGAAGAAGATATTGAAAGAATAATGAATGGTAGATATACAATGTTTGGGTGTGATGGTGCAGCAATCCCTCTTACTGGACCATTAAGTTATGGTAAACCTCATCCACGTTATTTTGGTACATTTCCGCGTATTCTAGGTCGGTATGTAAGAGAGAAAAAAATAATGACATTAGAAGCAGCAATCCGTAAAATGACCTCGTTCCCAGCTCAAAGATTAGGTTTAACTGACCGAGGACTTCTCAAAACTGGCATGTGTGCAGATATTGTCATTTTCGATTCAAATAGAGTAATCGATAAAGGAACGTTTACTGATCCAGTTCAATTACCAGAAGGTATAGAATATGTCATAGTAAATGGTGTGCTTGTCATAGAACAAGGTAAACATAAAGGTATTTTGCCTGGTAAAATATTACGACGAGTTTAATCCTCGTTGTGCCAGTAATTACCTTTTTGTCTTCTTTTTAACTCTGCTTTTTTAGAACTATTCCAATTTTCAATAACGCTAAAATAACCGACGACGCGACTTATACCAAAAACTTTATCGCTTCCGCATTGAGGACACCTAACTTCCTCTGAATCTGATATAAAGGAATATTTTTCTTCGGTATTGATTACTTTAATTTGTTTCTTTTCTTTTTTAGATTTAATTTGATTTATTTTAATCCCTCAGCAATAAACCGCGAAGGTAGTTCGTCTATACTTGCACTTTGGAATTTTCTATATAAATAACTAAACTTGAGAGATAATTGAAACTAATCCAAAAATTAGGTTCTATTTTAGTTGCAAATAATCATTTAGATATTGACCTGTTATTGATTTTGCATTTTCTATAATTTGTTCTGGTGTTCCAGTAGCAACAACTTGTCCTCCCTTGTCACCCCCCTCAGGTCCTAGATCAATAATCCAATCTGCACTTTTCACTACATCAAGGTTGTGTTCAATAATTATTACAGTGTTGCCAACATTAACTAATTTATTTAAAATGTTCAACAACTTGTGAACATCATAAGCTGATAAACCTACAGTTGGTTCATCTAAAATATACAAAGTTTTCTTTGTTTGAGGTCGGCATAACTCAGACGCTAATTTAACTCTTTGAGCCTCTCCTCCTGATAATGTCGTTGCTGATTGTCCGAGTTGCAAATAACCAAGTCCCACTTCATCCATCACTTTTAAAATCTTGAGAATCTTTGGTTGGTTTTCAAAGAATGGTATTGCATACTCTATTGTTATCTCTAAAACATCTGCAATACTTTTCCCTTTGAATTTCACTCGAAGTGTTTCTTGATTGTATCTTCTTCCATTACATTCTTCACAAATAATCTCAACATTACTTAAGAACAGCATCTCTATCTCTTTTATTCCGCGACCACGACAAATTTGGCATCTCCCTCTAGAGCTATTATATGAAAAGCGTGAATTTGTAAAACCCCTCATCTTAGCTTCTGGTAGCTTGGCAAATAGGTCTCTTATATAATCAAACAAACCAGTATAGGTCGCAGGATTAGATCTTGGTGTTCGACCAATTGGATCTTGATTGATCATAATAACTTTGTCAAGACTTTCCAAACCATCTATTGATTCATATTTTCCTACTTCTGCTTTTGATCTGTGATAGGTTTTTGCTAAAGCGCGATGCAATGTTTCTATTACTAGTGAGCTTTTACCAGAACCACTTACACCAGTAACACAATTAAAGACACCAAGTGGGAATTTTGCTGTTATACTTCTAAGGTTATTTTGTCTAACTCCATTTATAGTTAAAAATTCTTGACCTTTTCTTCTTTTCTTAGGAATTGGTATGTTTTCCTTTCCACTTAGATATTTTCCAGTTATTGAATTTGTACTTCCCATAATTTCCTTTATTGTACCTTGAGCAACAATGTTTCCTCCATTTACTCCAGCACCTGGTCCTAAATCTATTATATGGTCTGCACTTCTAATTGCTGCTTCGTCATGTTCAATTACAATAACAGTATTTCCTAAATCTCGCAACTCAGTTAGAGTATTAATCAATCTTTGATTATCTCTTGGATGTAACCCTATGCTTGGTTCATCCAAAACATATAGAACACCAACGAGTTTATTCCCAATCTGATTTGCCAATCTAATTCTTTGAGCTTCTCCACCAGAGAGAGTACGAGCTTCCCTATTCAATGTGAGATAATCAAGTCCAACATCAATAAGAAACTTGAGTCTTTCTAGTACTTCCTCAATTAGTCTTTCTGCTATAATCTGATCTGCCCCTCCAAAAGATAGATTGTTGAAGAAATCGTAAGCTTCAGCGATAGAGCACTTTGTCATTTCATCAATGTTTAAGCCACCTACACGAATTGCTAGTAACTCTGGTTTTAACCTTGTACCATGGCAATCAGGACATTCTTGAACTCGGACGAATTTTTCCATCCAATTAAGCCACCAATAGGATGTTGTTTTAGATAACCATCCTTCATAAATGGGTATTAATCCTCGAAACTCTCTTTCTCTCTCATAGGTGTAAGCATAATTTCTTCTCTTAACATCTCTTACTTGCTTGAACTTCATATCTGAACCGTAAAATAGAATTTGATATTGTTCCTCAGTTAAATCTTTTATTGGTGTATCTAGTGTAAATCCAAAAGCATCTCCCAAACTTTTAATCAATGATACCATCCAATTACTTTCATCTTTGTTCTGAGTAATTGGTCCAATAGCTCCTTGCCTGATGGATTTGCTAGTATCTGCTATGAATAATTTTGTATCTATTGACTTAATCATTCCTAACCCTGAACATTTGTCACATGCTCCTACATGAGCGTTAAATGAGAACATCTTTGGAGTGAATTTTTCAGGCAATTCTATTCCACAGTCAAAACACTTCCTTCTTGTACTGAAGGACAAAATATCTCCATTTGCACTTATTCTAACTACTCCCTCACCTTTATGTAAAGCAATCTCAATTGAATCATATAATTGACCAATATCTTCATTGTCAACCATTAAACGATCTACAACAAGTTCTATTGTATGTAGTTTATCTTTAACTAGAACAGCTTTTCCTTTACCTGTAAATGTTATTTCTTCTAATAGAACTTCATTCTTATTGTCAATTATTACTCGAGTAAAACCTTCCTTAATCAGTTCCTTAATTAGTGGTTTAAAATTTCCTTTGGATTCCTTTATCAAAGGAGCAATAATCTTAATTCGAGTTCCTTCACCAAGGCTTAGAGTTCGTTTTACCATTTCTTGTAAAGTCAAAGGACTTATGTCCTTGTTGCAAATTGGACAATAAGCGATTCCGACAGTTGCAAATAATAATCTCAAATAATCATTAATTTCAGTAACTGTACCTACAGTTGATCTTGGGTTTCTACCTGCAGACTTCTGATTGATAGCAATTGCTGGTGACAATCCTACAATTTTGTCAACACTTGCTGTATCCATTGTTCCCAGAAATTGTCTAGCATAAGTTGATAATGATTCAACAAATCTTCTTTGCCCTTCAGCAAAGAGGGTATCAAGAGCTAGTGAGGATTTACCTGATCCACTTATTCCTGTTATAACTGTTAGCTTGTTTTTAGGTATACTTAGATTGATATTTTTCAAGTTGTTCTTTCTTGCACCAGTTATACTAATAGAGTTCCTTGACTTTACGCTATCAACTGATTTTTCACGCGAAGATATTGTGCTTGGGTCAACAATTAATTTGTCTGTAAGAACTTTTCTTAAAGCAATACCTGTGTATGAGTTAACATTCTTTACTAAATTCTCTGGTGTGCCAGTTGCTATTACTTGCCCTCCTGCATCTCCTCCCTCAGGTCCAAGATCAATGATCCAATCTGCACACTTTATTACATCTAAATTATGCTCAACAACAACAACTGTATTTCCTGCATCTACTAATCGATTTAGAACAGCCAATAAATTATTCACATCATATGAATGTAAGCCTACAGTTGGTTCTTCAAGAATGTAAAATGTCTTTCCTGTGGCTTTCTTACTTAACTCTCGAGAAATCTTAATTCGTTGTGCCTCACCACCTGATAGAGTAGTTGAGGACTGCCCCAATTTAATATATCCTAGACCAACATCTTGCATAGTTTTTAGGATGGTAGAGATTTTTGGATGATCCTTGAAGAATTCGAGAGCATTATTAACAGTCATGTCCAATACTTGATGAATGCTCTTATCGCGATATTTAATCTCAAGAATTTCAGCACTGTATCTTTTCCCTAGACAAATTTCACACTCAACTTCGATATTAGGTAAAAATTGCATCTCTATTCTATTATATCCTAAACCATTACAAGCAGAACATCTTCCCAATTTTGTATTGAAAGAGAATCTACCTTTCTTGAACCCTCTTGCTTTGGATATAGATAATGCAGAATAAAAATCTCTTATGTGATCTAACACCTTTGTGTATGTTGCAGGAACTGATCTTGGAGTGTAACCTATTGGTGATTGATCTATTTCAATTACCTTATCAAGATGCTCTGTGCCTTCCATCCCTCCATGTTTTCCCGGCTTAGTTTTTGCTCTATTTAGGGTTCTGGCAAGGGTCTTCCACATTACATCGCTAACAAGCGAGCTTTTACCAGAACCACTTACTCCTGTAACACATATGAAAAGGCCTAATGGAAACTCTACATCAATAGCTTTCAAGTTGTTTTCAGCAGCACCTAAAACTTTCAGTATCTTGCCATTACCAAATCTCCTTTTCTTTGGAGTTTTAATTTTGACTTTACCTGAAAGATATTTCCCTGTAATAGATTTTTTATGCTTAGCGATTATTTCTGGAGGTCCTTCAGATAATATTTCTCCACCAAAGTTTCCTGCTTTTGGTCCTATATCAATTAACCAATCTGCAGCTAGCATTGTATCAATATCATGCTCTGAAACAAGTACAGTATTTCCCTTATCTCTCAAGTTCTCAAGGGTTTTTATGAGCTTCAAGTTATCCCGGTTGTGTAATCCAATACTTGGTTCATCTAAAATATATAATACATTTTCAAGACTGGACCCAATTTGTGTCCCTAATCTTATTCTTTGACTTTCGCCACCTGATAAGGAGTTTGCTCTTCTGCTTAAAGTTAAATAGGGTAATCCTACATTGATGAGAAATTCTAGTCTCATTGTTATTTCTTTGAGTAGATTTTCAGCAATCTTTTTCTCATTCTTAAACAGCTTTATTGAATTTACGAAATCTATGCAATCAGTAATTGACATACCAGCTAAATCTGCAATAGTTTTTCCTTTGAAAACTACTGATCGACTTTCAACCTTTAAACCTGAACCAATACATTTGGAACATTTCACAGGGGTGGTAAATTCCTGAATAAAATCTCGATGAAATTGCGAGCTTGTACGCCTAAAGCGATTCATTATTATTGGTCCTAAACCTGGGAATTTTAGCTTTGCAGTTCCTTTCCCTGTCCCCCCTCGTTTATCCGTCCATGAGAATTCGTAATCTACCATTATTGGTTTCTTTGGACCATAAAAGAAATCATTCCATTGTTGTTCTGTTAGTTCTTTAAGAGGAGTATCAATTGTAAATTTTAGTTTCTCAGCTATAGCTTTAATCCTATTGATTCTCATATTTGCTAGTCTAAATCGTTTCGTATTAGGATCATAATCTGCTAACGCTCCCTTAGCTAATGATAATTCCTTACTTACAATTAGAATTTCTGGATCAACTTCAATAGTTGTTCCAAGTCCTTTACAATCAGGACAAGCACCATGTATTGAGTTAAACGAGAAGTTTCTTGGTTCTAATTTTGGAAAACTTAGTCCACATTTAGGACATGCTAAATGAATAGAGAATAACGTTTCACCAATTTGTTCTTCAAGTATTTCTTCCTCTAACTCCTCTTCATTTTTATCATCAATTTTCTTCTTCTCTTGTGCAAGACGTTTCTTTATCTGAGAAGCTTCTGGTGTTGTTATTATAACTAATCCATCTGAAAGATTCACTGCGGTTTCAATTGATTCAGCGATTCGATCTTCTTCTTCCGCATTGACATTAATTCTATCAATAACGGCCTCTATTGTATGGCGGAAATATCGTGATAGAATCATTTCTTCACTTTTCATTTCATCTAAACGTTTTATTTCAAAATCGATTCTTACTCGAGAGTAACCGGATTCAAGCAACCCTTTAAGCTCTTTACGGTATTCACCTTTTCGATCTCTTACAATAGGAGCTAAAACCATTATCTCCATACTTGAATATTCTTTCAAAACCTGCTGAACAATATTATTTACAGTTTGAGCTTTAATTTCAATATTGCATTTTGGACAATGAGGAATACCTATTCTAGCAAATAACACTCTCATAAAATCATAAATTTCTGTTACAGTTCCGACTGTACTTCTCGGATTGTAGCTGGTTGTTTTCTGACTTATAGAAATCGCTGGTGATAAACCTTCAATAGAATCAATATCTGGTTTACTCATTTGAGCCATAAATTGCCTTGCGTAAGCTGATAAAGATTCAATATACCTTCTTTGTCCTTCTGCAAAAATAGTATCAAACGCTAGCGAAGATTTTCCAGAACCCGATACACCTGTTAAGACAACAAGTTTATTCCTTGGTATATCTAGGTTGACATTCTTAAGATTATGTTGTCTAGCACCCTTGATAATGATATATTCTCGTATTTCCTCAGTTGTCAAAACCATATAATCCTCGACAAGTTTTTTG
>JAUVZH010000135.1 GCA_030602675.1 Candidatus Heimdallarchaeota archaeon
TCCAATTGCATCATAAGCAATTACTTTCAATGAATATACATCATCTGATACCAAAGCAATATCAAGATAGGAATTTGAATATGATACTCCTAATAAAATATCATTTCTATATACTTCACAATATTCAATCCAAGAACTATCATCATAAGCATCCCAATAAAGATCTATTGTTGTAGATTTAATTGCAGATCCATCTTCTGGAGATGTAATAGTTACTACAGGATTAACAGTATCTCGAATAACATAAACACTATCATTCGCTTCATTAGTACCATCTGAAACAACGATTGTTATTAACCATAATCCATCTGATGGTAAATCAACATCCACATAATAATTATCAGATCCTGTTGGTGTTGGGGTTAGAGCTTGAAAACTACTATTTCTGTATACCTCAAAGGATAGTGTATCACCTACATCAGGATCATCTGCCCAAAATTCAACTCTTATTAAAGAGGAGTCTGTAACATGATAGTTTGTTGGTAAAGTTATATCAATTTCTGGTGCACTAGCACTATAATCTATGGAAATATAATCAAAAGCGATTTTACCAGTAATATCAAAACAGTAGATATCAATATCATTTGATCCTGGAGCTAGCTCAATAATTGCACTAGTTTGACTTCCACCTGTTTGAAAAGCAAGAAAGCCATTTACATAAATTGAGGTGAGCACAATTTGTAGAGATTCATTTGAAAATTCCCACTCAAGCAAAATGTTTTGTTTATTTGATGTTCCAGAACTTGGTGAAGTAATGGTTATTTCTGGATTTGGTCCTTCACCTATTATGAAAATTTGACCAAAACTATCACTTATAATAGCTTCAGTAGCACCATCTCCATCTATATCATATCCTAATATGGAATTTCTTTTACCAGGACAGGAACCAATATCCATTCTTCATTTAAGGAAAGATCTTCAATTAAAGGATCTGAATCAGAATCAATTACCTCATACACAATTATTGTTCCATTATTACAACCTACAATTAGCTCTTTATCACCATCATCATCAAGATCGATTACTCCAGCTCCTCCACCCATGTTTGGATTTGATATTCCATCATTAATAGCTATTTCTAAAGGAGGTTCCGTTTGTGAGAATGTAAATGGTCCAAAGATTTTCAAATAATCACGACCTACAATTATTGTTTCTTTTTCTCCATCATTGTCTACGTCATCAATAATGATTGTATGGCCATAATAATCATAAGTTAATTTGGAAGAGTTTTCAAATAAATCATCTTCATGATAACTAGCCCAATATGTTGGATTATCATAATATGAATCTATATAGAATTCATAAATATGCAAAGCTGTTGATCCATTAGAAGAGAATTGTGATAATATTATCACTTCTTGGTAGTCTGTTTCATTATCCATATCCCCGATTTCAACATCATGAATATAAGTCACAGGTTCTGTTCCATCAACATCATCGGGTATAATATATCCTACATAAGCAAATTTTTTGTTAATTGTATAACTGTAATCAATGAAATGAACTCTACCAATAACATCACCAACAACGATTTGCTTGTCTCCTGTCCAGTAGTTTAGACCATCATCAATATCAATATAACCTGAGAGATCAACACTATTTGAAAATACAGTATCTTGATCTAGAAAATCACTTTCAGAGGGACTCCAATCAAATAACCTGATAACTCTAGGATCATCCCCACAGATGAATATTTCATCTTCACCATTGCCATCAAAATCATAGGTTGCAATACCTTTTACAATAAATGGAACTGTTATATAAGCAGCAGTCCAAGAATTCCAAATCTGAGTGATCTCACCACTTACATATTTATAAATTGCTAAAAGATAATTTGCAGAAGCATCTGTTTTATTTGAGCTAACAATTAATTCTAGTTCACTATCCCCATCTATATCACCAGTAGCTAGGAAAGTTCCATAATTCTCACCAACTTGACCATCCTTGATATTGAAATTATCTTCAATAACAAATGCTTCATAAGTGAATTCATGACCTAGTCTTAAATCACCCCATGAGTAAGGTTTCTCTCTAAATGTAGTATCTAAGAAACTACTATCTATGTATGGCCAAGTAAAACTGCCTGAACGAGATGTTTCTTTGTTTGTTGCTTCAAATAATACCCCTACGAGATCTTGTGGTGCTAAGTCTAATTCTGATAATCCGATTTTATATTCATATTGCCTATGAGGCTCTGTTACTAGACCTGAGCTGCCAAAATAGGTATTCATAATTATATCGTAAGATGGAAAGATAGTTCCTGGTGTACTTGATTCTAAATCTTCCCAACTACTAGAAATAGAATTCCAATATTGGAACTTAACTGATTCAGTTACACTAAAGTTTCTAAATACAATAGCACGATCAGATGAATCAACTATTCCATTATGGTTGAGATCCAGATAAACTGATGATCCCCATTCAGTAACTGGATCCTCTGTTATATGAGCAGTAATGTCTAAACCGATATAGAGATGATCATTATCATTTTGTAGCAATAATTTTGCTCTAATGTTTTGTAAATCATCGTACATATTGTAAACTGCAGCCATATTCCACTCAGTTGCTGGGTGGGTTTCATTAAAGTTGATTTGACCATCAATCAATGGAGCAGTATCATTCCATATCGAAAAGATTTCTATAGGGTCTGCAAGAGGAGAATGAGCTCTTACATTGTTAATTTCAAAAGGTTGAATTGAAATGAAAATTGATGTGATAATTATTGATATTAATAATAGCTTTATACTTTTCTTCTTTGATATACTAGAATAACTAAATAAAAGCTTGGACATATGGGGATCCTCATTATAAATTGATTTTAACTCAATTGAGTCAGGATATACCGACAAATACATTTTGCTTAAAATCAAATAAAAGACTTTAGATTTGGGAATTTTTTTACAAAAAAAGAAAGAAAAGGTGAAAAAGATTACTTTCCTAGTGCATATCTTAATTCTTCCATTTTTTCTCTAGGTTGGTTAATCATTATAACAAATTCCATTGATGAACTGCTATTTGGTTTCGAATACTGTAATCCTAAAGCCCATTTTAGTAACATCACTCCAAGATCAGCGACAACTGATGATCCATGAGAGCCATCTGGAACAACAAAGGATATGGATTGATCTCCTTTTGTTATTCTACTGTATGGCTTGTTGAAAGATCCTTGAGTTATGAATTGTTTTTTAACTGAATTTCGTATCCATAAATCATCAGTTCCTTTCACTTCAATTACATTGCCATCTTTAGAACCTTGTAAACCAATATCAGAAATTAATGAACCTATCCATGGTATGCTTCTAGAAGTTTTGTTATGTAAAGTTAAAATAACTCTAATTACTTCGCTGTTTGGAATTGTCAAGTATTGTAACTCAACTTTTTGTCCAAAGAGATACTGTTTTTCCTTCTTAATTGTCCAAGTAGTTTTGACACCTTTCCACATTCCATTTTCGAAAACTATACTTTTTGTATCTTCCATATCTGCAAATGGTTCGTCAGCTATTAAATGGAAAATGTCAGGTTGTATTCCACCTAAATAATGTTCCAAGAAGAATTTTGGTTTTATTTCAGGATAACCATCAAGTAAGAAACTCCTCTTTTTTGAGTCTTCAAGTCGTATTAGATTTCCACCGATATCTGCTGCTACCTTAAAGTCTAAAGCACCATTTGATACTTCAATAACCTTCTTTCCATCAAGCATCTTTTCTTGAACTTCAACACTTCCTTTTTCAGTAACCAGAATGTAATTATCGAAATCTATTTCAAATTCTCCACTGAAATGCAGAATTATGTTCTCTATGGGTGAGCTAATTTTCTCAGGAATAATTAGCTCTATGTCAATTGGTGATGATTTAAACGGTTCCAGCTTTGGCATTTCAATATTAGATATTTTCTTTCCATCAACAATGAAATTTCCTTTCCAATTCTTTGGTAATTTCAAACTTAGTGATCCTTGTAGTGGATAAGCTGAAGCGAAAGTAATTAACAATGTCTTTTTTACTGTTTCACCAGCAGTTAGAACTGTTTTATCTGACAATTTAACTTCTAGAGCCTTTGATAATTTTGGTCCTACTGTTGATTCCATATGGTCAAATTCGATATTTCCTACTAACTGATTCCATCTGTTTCTGATTTCATGAATCATATTATAACCAAAACTATACCAAAGATGTACTGGTTTGTATATTTCTCCAGGTTGTATTTCTTCGGTCTTACTTTCTAATTGTGATAAATGACCTTGACGAAGCTTTATCTTCTCAATATTCTCTGGTTTCCATATCCATGCTGAATAATCACCTAACATTAGACCTTCGACAGCAGTCCATGTTTCAGACCAGAATTGAGGTCCAGTAGGAAGTAATGGATCTGTTAAGAAATTTGTAAAAGTTTCGCTTTCGTAAATTTTTCCACCAATCGGTGTAAATGCTTTTCCTTTGGTTGTATATGGATTTAAACTAATACCTTGAAAACCAGTTGATGTTCTTGCTGATGCATGGATGGATTTCTTGTCAACGTTTGTATAAGTAACCCAATATTCTATCTCATTCATTCCAGGAGAAATTTTGATATATTTCTTAACAACTAAACCAGGAACATGAATGCTTTTACCAGTTAAAATGAGAGTTTTGTATCTTCCTTCTTCTTTTAATTCATACTCATGAAGAAGTGATCTATCTAAAGAAAGTCCATACGGAGGTCCAGTTTGATGATTAAGTGGGTTTAAACCATAATTCTCTTGTTGAAAAATACGCAGATTTCCACCCTCTAGCATAACTCGAACAGTTAATTTATCAGTAACAAAGAAAAGCATGTTTCTATCTTTGAGCTCAACAAATTCTATTAGATCATTTGTTTTAGCAAACACAGGTATATCATAAGTTGGCATTTCGATTTCATGACCATTGTATTGAATAGTTGGAGTAGTTTTTATAATGAATTTGTTGGTTTTTCGAGTTACAGGAATTGTAATAGGGATATTTATTCCAAGAATTTCCTCTGGTTTGATTTTTATTGGAATTTTTAGTGAACTATCTTTAATCCCCTCAATTTCAATATGCGCAAATCCTTCAATCGTTGTTTTTGTTGTATTTAGAACATCCATTGGTATCTTGACTTCTTGTACCAACTGGTGCTGTACTAAATCGATTCTCATTAATACTTCTTAATTTTACTGCAGATTGAATTTTACCACTTGCTGACAATTCGATGACTTTATCACCAAGATTTATTTTAACTAAAATTGATTCACAAGCTCTATCATTATCTCTGAATAATTTTGCACTTTTATCTATGACAAATTCTCGAGATATTTGTGTTAATTCACCTTTTTTCACAATCACAGATTTTGGGAACTCTTCTTTCCATTTCAAGCCTTTAAATTCTTTAATATCCAGCTTTGCTTCAATTTCATTCTCATAATCGTTTTGCAGAATAACTGTTAATGTGTTTGGGATACCAATAAAGATTTCATGTGAAGATAATCTAATTTTGGCAGATATTTTCTTTCCATCTAAAATTCTTTCAAGATGACAGAACCCCCATCCGTATCTATCAATCTCAGCAACAAATGAATCATTATCAACCTCGAATTTGTAGGTGTAGGTTTCCATACCTTCTGCGATTTGTTTATCAGGAATTTGATGCAATTCTCTTTTGAAATTTCCATACCAATCTTTATGTTTTTCAAACCATGTTTTAGCTAATTCTGTTTGAAGGATGCCAGGGATATAATCTTGCATATAGACTGATGTTTCAGGAACCCAAAAGAGACCTATTTTCTTATACAGAGGAACTGCTTCTAGATTGCCTGACCATGTATGTAGATCTACACGGAAAATACCATGCTCTTCAGCAAGCTCTAATGCTTTAAGCAAGAGTCTTTTGCCAAACTTCTTTCCTTTTGCTTTTGGCGTCACACCTAGTATTGATATATATGCTGCATTCTTATCTCGCCAATGCGGATAAAGTCCACAATAGCCGACTAATTCATCCTCTTGATCAATAGCAATTAAATCAGCTATCGCAGATGTTTTATCAAGCCAGTCGTGCACTCTTTGCTCTGTGTAAGGAATTCCTCCACCAAATCCTCCAGGCCAAAGTTTATTGAACTCATTAAACATCTCAGCTGCTTGTTTCGCCATAGTTGGTTCATAGTTAACAATTCTATCTATTTTTTCACTCATAAGAAACAACTCCTAATTAATTCAGTTCCTTTTTACAATTTTAATAACAGTGAATAAAAATTGAAAAGGATCTATTTGTTTTCTAACTTGTGTTTGAATATTTTTCCTATCATAATTCAATTTCATAAATGCACCATTCTTTGTTGTCTTAATCTATTTGATAAATATATGTTAACTAGATATGAATTGGTCACTATATAATAAAAAAATGAGAAAAAGTGACCATAAGCAATTAATCAAAAAAAGGTAATTTTAAGAAAATTTCAGTAGTTTGATTTCAAATGGTTCAAATGCGGTATCAAATTCTCCTTTCTTAATGGCAATACTATTTTTCTTTGTTCCATCAATATAGACTTCGTCACAATTGGAAAGATTGTCATGAGCAACTATTTTACTTGAACATTTAATGTCGCTAATATTATAAAGTAAAATTAATGGTAAATTATCTCTCATTCTTATAGATGAGATGCGAATCATTGGATTTGTAACTGTTATAATCGGTTTTGTCAAATCATTTTCTAGTGAGCTATTTTCTAAAACAATGCTCTTAGGAGCTAAAGCGAAAATCTCTGCATGGTCATAAATATTTGCCATTGATAGTAATTTGGAGTGTATCATTATGCTATATTCAAAAGTATATTTTTGATCTAATTCTTGTGCACCAGGAGTTTCCATAAAGGGACCAGCATGAATGGGTCTTTCAGGATAATCCTCTCGAGAAAGATAGCCTATAGAACGTATCAAAGTTAAAGCAATCTTTGATTTCCCAACTAATTCTACTTCAGGCAAT
>JAUVZH010000025.1 GCA_030602675.1 Candidatus Heimdallarchaeota archaeon
GCAAATGAAAAGATACCTAATGTAAATCTGGTTACTCTAATTTTACCTGTAGTTTTCGGAAAAGCTATAGAAGTATTAAAAGCAGCAATTGAAAGGGAGCAACCAGAATTGGTTATTTCTTTAGGACAAGCAGGTGGCAGAAATGCTATTAATGTTGAAAAATTGGGAATCAATATTAATCATGCTAGAATCGCTGACAATGAAGGCAATCAACCAAATGAAGAGCTGATTGATCCAGCAGGACCAACAGCATATTTTACAACGATCAATATTAGTAATACTGTGGAGAGTATAAAAGAAGCAGGAATACCAGCAATGGTTTCATTTTCAGCTAGTACTTATGTTTGTAATAACTTAATTTATGGAATCATGCATTATTTACATTCAAGTAAAAAGCATGAAAAAATCAAATATGGTTTTATACATATTCCATACTTAGCTTCACAAGCAGCTACAAAACCCAAACCCTTGCCTTCTATGCCTTTAAACTTAATAAAAAAAGCAGTAATAATTGCAATTCAAGCAAATATATAGCTTAAAAATAAAAAGAGAAATGAATGAAGTTTATGCCGTTCTTATCACAGTAATCTGTTCTGCAGTTACACCTTGAATAATATCTCCTGGTGCAAGTGGTGCGGAATAAATATATGTTCCATTATTGAGGTTTGTTGTTGGTAAACCATTAATTGTGACTTGTGCATAACCAATATAGCTAATTCCGAGTAGTGATTGAGAGGAGAATTCAATTATTGCATTTGTTGCTGTATTCACATAGCTGATAGTGTAGTTTAGATTAAAGCTGAATTGTGTATCAATAGTCATATAATTGCTTTCCATATAAATATCAATATCACCAATAAATGTTAGACGACCGTTAACATTAGCGAGTAAGATAGGCAAGGTTACAGGTAAGATCTCATCTATTTCAAAAACAGCTACGTACCCCTTGCTAATCATTTGTATTTCAGCAAAATCAAGCCAGTTTTGCAAAATTGTTCCTGCTGTAGCATTACTATCAATAACTGTTGCAATTTGAGAATAATTTGCTAGCATTGCTGTAACAAAGTTATTAGTTTCTGTTTTGAAATTTTCATAAGCAGCTTGAAACTCTTGTGTATCTATTGTTTTGGTGTATTGTGTTTTATTTAACTCATAAATAATGTTGACAAATGAAAGCATGTATATTATCATAATAACTGTGCATACTAGAAAGATTTGTCCCTTCCTATTTCCTTTTAAGATTCCTTTGCTTTTAGTCATGCTATCACCCTAACAATCTCCATAATTCCAAGTGAATTACTCTAAATTGATTTAAGTCTGATTCGTAACCAAACAAAAAGTAATCAGTAACTCCTACTGATACATCTGCTGGAGGTGTTCTATCCCAGTAAATTTGAAAGATATTATTACCAGCATCATCATCAACAGATAAGCGCCAGAGAACGTTTTCTGGTAAAATGTTTTCTAGATTATCAGCAAATTCTAAGGTTTGCATGTTATAGACAAAAAGTTTCAAATTTCCACCCTTATTCATTGATTCCAATGCATTATATCCAATTTCTGAAAGATCATCTTGATAAGTAGGGTCGGATGTAAATTCCACTTGGTAGATAGCAATCATCATTAGTATTAATACTGATAAAGCAATGAAGACTTCTATTAGGAATAATTGTCCTTTTTTGTTGAAGGAATTTTTTATTTTAGTTAATCGGCCCAAACATACAACACCGCCTTAAATATGGATTTTCTTATAATTACTATTCTTTCGATTTTTACAATTTCCTTATTTTCCGGAAGCAAAATAGCTCCAAAAATTGTACTAAATTCTTCAGATAACATTGTTGGGAATTGAAATGCTTTTCTAGAAAATCCTGCTAAACTATCACCAGTGAGAAGAACTACACAAGTACCATTGGTAGGAATTCTCAAGTTAAATACCTCACTTGTTCCCGGAGTATTTACTACAGCCGAATCATTCCCGAGTAATTCATCACCAATTGAATATGGATATACTGAGATTGCTTCAAGTGTGGATAGTGAACCAGCATTACTAGTTCGAATTACTGCTTTCCCATTATTGTTGTTGTCTTCTTGCACAATTAGTCTTAGACCATAATTAGTTTCTGTACCAATTATTACATTTGTTATATCTGTTGCAAATATTCCATTAGGGCTTTTAACAAAAACAACTAAAGTATAGTACCCGCTTGTTAGCACTCCAGCACCAGTTCCAAAATTAATTGTTTCATGACCAGCACCATCTGTCTTTGAACGTTGGGTGAAAATTACTGTACTATTTGGTGCGATTACAAAACTCCAAGTAGTACAATCACCAATTGATGCGTTAATATCTATTGATCCAGTTGGTTGAGCTAATGACAATTGTGTATCCAAATCAAAAAGTGATTCAACTTTAAATTGAAATCCAATATCATCTTGTCTTGATAAGTTTCGTTTTAAGCTCTCATAACTAAGATGATACAATCCCTGAGGATTTAGCCGTGAGATTTTGTTAGCGTCTATATCTGAAGAACCAATTTCACGAAGTCCAAAAGAATAGAATTGAGAATTAAAATCATACTCCCAAGTGGAGGGATATCCTGTACTGGCAAAGAAAGCATCTGCTATTTGATCTGCTCTAGATTCAAATGCTTTGTCTTCAAGATTTTGGTACTTGGGTTCAAGAAAAGTAAGCGATAACACAATAACTTCTGCAAACATAATCATAAAAATAATCATTGCTAAAGCAAAATCTACTCCCTGAATTTGCCCTTTTTTATTGCGTCTCAAGTTTCTTTTCATGGCAAAATACACCTAAGTAAAGCCAAAAGTTTCTAAGATATTATGTAATATATATTTAGTTATTAAATAAGAGATTATCGAATTCTAAAACCTTTTCGCTTTGGGTATTAATTGGTTTTTTATATAGGAGACCGCCACAAACATAGAATTTATTTATTATAATATGTTAAAGTAACTACTAATAGATTCCATCTTAGGAATTCCTTGACAATAATTATTTATTTGTATAGTTTCATTATCACCTTGAGTGAGGAAAAAACAATGCCAAAAATTCCAGTTAGAACCCAAAATATCGTTTGGGGGGTCTCAATAGCCTTAGGCTTAATAATGGGAATAATTGCTGCTTTGCTTTGGGCAGAGCTTTTTAGTATCCCTGGTATTACTCCAAGTGATTTCATAGCACTTGCGATATTATTAACAATTGCTCCACCTTCAGTTATATTCTTTATAGATAATAGATGGAGAGAAGGTATTGATGCAAATCTACCAAATCTTTTACGAGATATTGCTGATGCACAAAGAACTGGACTATCTTTACCAAGGGCTGTATCTGAATCCTCAAAAAGAAACTATGGACCACTAACACCGGAATTACAAAAGATGGCTGCAAAAATATCTTGGGGAATTCCTTTTGACCAAGCAATGCGTGCATTTACAGAAACTGCAGACACCGAATTGAACAACCGTGCTGCAATTCTAATTCTTGAAGCACAAAGATCTGGAGGAGTTATTGAAGACATTTTCGACTCAGCACAAAAGCATGTTGAAGATATACTCGCTCTAAGAAAAGAACGTCTCGGTCAAATGAAACCATACATTTGGATTATATATGCTGCATTTTTTATTTTCCTTTTAGTAATTGTAGTTCTCTTCTCTACATTCTTCTACCCAATGGCAGATATGTATCAGCAGTTCAGTGATGTTGGTTTCGGTGGTACAACGATGGGATTATCAGAGGCAACATTAAACTCTTACAAGATTTTGTTTCTACATATGACCATAGTTGAAGGTTTATTTAGTGGCCTTGTTGCAGGAAAAATGGGTGAAGGCAAAGCAAAATCTGGTTTAAAACATTCAACCATTATGATCCTTATAGGCTGGCTTACATACAAGTTAACAATTGAATTACAACTTATCCAATTCAATTTCTAAAATTAGGTGAAATTCCTTGGCAAAAATAGAACAAGAAGTAAAGGAAATCAAATCAGCAGTTGCAGCACTAGAAAGTAAGATTGACAAATTACAATTTTTTCTAGTACAAATTATGAATAAGATAAATGAAGGAGGAGTAGCAACCTCAGATGGATCAACATCAATTGCTACGCCTGGAGCTATATCAGTTGACATAACCCCACTCGAAGAAAGATTAGACCAACTTTCGAAAACAATGGTGTCGAAAGCAGATCTTGAACCAATAACTCAAGCACTAGTAAAAATGCGAGATGAGCGCTTGAAGGAAGCAGAGGACACTATTGACAATGTAACAGTTCTTCTAGAGAAAGGTTTAGCTTTAACCGAGTTAACTGCTTCTCTAAAGGAAATAGAAGCTCACCTTCAAGAACTTGTAACTCCACCTAAATAAATTCTGAAAAAAAAAACAACACTATTCTTTCAGAATTTCATCAATAATTTTTTATTATTTTTAGAGACAATTCTAGATAGATGACATGAAGTGGCTAAAATGAAGCGTGCTAGTCTTAGAACACAAAAAGGGATAATTGAGATAGAACTTGACCTTCAATATAACAAAATTAGTTCTCTAAAAATAACTGGAGATTTCTTTGTTTATCCTGAAGAAGCATTAGAACAATTCGAAGAGCAATTAGTGGGTCTACCATTAGATCAAGAAAAGCTCTACCATAAAATTTCTGAGATATATAGCAATGAGAAAATTTCAACACCAGGTATAACAATTGATGATTGGGTGCAAGTAATTCTTAAAACGTGCGACAATCTTTGAACAAATTTAAAAGCAAATTAAGTCTGCCTTCAAATAAAGCAAATAGTTGAGTGAAGATCGTTGAATATTTCAGTTGAGTTTAAGGGTTCAATATTTGGACAGAAAGATAAGATATCCTTAGAATTGAAAGAGGAAAAAACCGTTATTGAAGTTTTAAATTTGTTAATTACCAAGATTCCATCATTGAATCCCCTTTTATTTAAAGAAAATTCACTAAGAAGTGACATATTAATTATTGTAGATCGAACTGATGTTATTTCAATGAAATTACTTGATATGTGTTTGAAACATGAGCAACTAATAACAATCTTGCCATTAGCACATGGTGGATAATCTGATACATCAAATCTTTTACAGTGGACTTGATTTCAATGAGAATGATAGAGAAAATCTCACAGATAATGACAAATCAGAAAAACATTCGTAATATTGCTCTAGTTGCACATATAGATCATGGAAAAACGACATTATCAGATTCACTTCTGGTTACTGCTGGAATTCTTGCTCCTTCAACCGCAGGAGAAGCTCGAGCTTTGGATTTTCTACCAGAAGAACAAAGACGTGGAATAACCATGAAAACAGCAAACATCTCCCTAATAATAGAGAGAGATGATGAAGAATATCTCATAAACCTTATTGACAGTCCAGGTCATGTTGATTTTTCTGGAAAAGTTGCAAGAGCGTTAAGAATTGTTGATGGTGCAATAGTAGTTATTGATGCAGTAGAACAAGTAATGGCTCAAACTGAAACGGTAATCAGACAATGTGTAACTGAAGGAGTTAAACCAATTCTTTTCATAAACAAGGTGGATAGACTCATCAATGAATTAAAAATGTCCCCAAAACAAATTGCAGAACGAATTGAAGTAATTTACAACAATTTCAATGTATTAGTTGAGAAATTTTCGAAAAATACAAAAGTTCCAAAATGGCGAAGTACAACTAGAGACGGAAGTGTCATTTTTGGTTCTGCACTACACAAATGGGCTATATCAATACCAATTGTAAAAGAGAAGAAAATAACCTTTGATTCTATTGTTGATTATTACAAAAAAGATGAAGTAGATGCCTTACAGAAAATTCTTCCTATTGAAACCCCCCTAATTGATATGATAATAAACCATCTTCCTAATCCAATAATAGCCCAAAAATATCGAATTGAGAATATCTGGAAAGGAGATCTAAACTCAAAAGCAGGCTTATCAATGGTTACTTGTGATTCCAACGAAGAAGCTGCACCTTTAGTATTTGGTTCTACAAAACTTATTACAGATAAACATGCAGGATTGCTTGTTCTTGGTAGGATCTTTTCTGGAACACTGAAGGAGAAAACAACTGTAAAATTACTAAATTCTGGTGAAACCAAAAAAATCCAAAACATATATGTCTTCATGGGTGCTGATAAAAAAAGAATTAGTAAAGTTCCAGCTGGCAATACAGTAGCAGTTTCCGGTTTAGGATTAGTGAATCCTGGAGAAACAATCATCACATCCAGCTTGGAGAATTTCATACCATTTGAAGAGATTAAATATTTAGCCAATCCAGTTGTTATAGTTGCAATCGAACCAAACATGTTAAGGAACTTGCCTCAATTGAAAAAAGTCCTTGAGAAATTTGATTTGGAAGATCCTAATTTAATAGTAAAAATCGATGAACAATCTGGTGAGATATTACTTATGGGATTAGGTGAATTGCACCTAGAAACTGTTGTAAAGGATGTTTCAGATGAAGTAGCATGTACATCATCATCACCTCTTGTTGTATTCGTTGAAAGAATTAGTAAATCAAGTGATAAATTGTCTCGAGAACAATATGGAACAAAAGTACAGCTTCTCGTAGAACAAATAGCTGAAAAAAAACCTACCACTAAGGAAATGTCTGATACAGAAGACCAAATCTTGAAATTGAAACAATATAATAATGAAATCATTATTGCTCAAAATATTATTAGTAAACTTTCAAGCGATTCAATTGAAAATATCATTGTCGGAATTAAAAATGCATTATCTTTAGGACCCATTTCTTCAAAACCAGTATCAGGAGTTAGAGTTAATATTATCGATTTTGAAGCTCTTGAAGGTGAGAAATTTGAACATACCGTACCTTTACTAAGAAATTCTGTATGGGATGCTTTACAAAAAGGTTCAGTTTCAACTCAAGAACCAATTTACAAAATACAAATTACTACACCAGCAACATACCTTGGGAAAGTAACTTCGATAATAAATAAAAGACGCGGAGCAATTTCAGATGTCAGATCAGATCAAGATTTAATGATAATATCAGGTATTCTACCTGTAGCTGAATCATTCAACATTGATCATGATTTACGGTCAGAAACAGAAGGAAGAGCTTTTTGGCAGATGACATTTGAAAGATATGAACCGATTTCTCCAGCACGTTTAAAGGAATATGAATGAATCCAAAAAATGGCTTGAATGGAAAATTTAACTAATAATAGATTATATTTTTAAACTGCTGATGAATATACAAAATATCAAGAGAATAAAATTGTCCTCAAATAGGTGATTAAAAGAGTGAAGAAAATTAGAGATGATATAGGTAAAACCATTGACAGTGAGGACAATTTACCAAAAATGATTTTGATAGAACAAGCAATTGATTCTGCATATGAGATCGAAGAACCAGTTTCTAGAAGTTATGCCTTTTGTGATTGCATTATTGCTATTCTAGAATTTGCAAGAGAAACAAGTAATGAGGAAACTCTCGAGCGAATTGTACCTCTTCTTGATCAAATTAATAATAAAGGTGCTTATGCAAGAGCTAAATGTTATTTAGCTGTAGTATTAGCCTCATTTAATAGAACAGATGAAGCTGAAGATGCACTTCTTGAAGCAATAAATTATGCTACTGAAATTAGAGATGATTTTGATCGAAGAGATGCTTTCTTAGATATCGCTACCTCTCTAGGTGATATTTCATTTATGCAAAATAAGCGAAAGTTACTAGATATGTCATTACACTTTTCAGATCAGCTAACCCAAGGACAAAAAGCTTACCTCTTTGGATACCTTTCAACTATTATATCAGATGAAGATGGAATAGCATTAATGAGAGATGCAATAGAAATAGCGAATAAAATAAAGGATCCAATTACAAGATCAAAGGTATTTCTAGAATTGTCCGGTCTTTTAACCAATTTCAACAAACTTGCTAAAAGCTAATTTCGCTCTAATAATAATCAAGAAACCTAACTACTTTTCTTCCTTCTTTTGGTGTAAAGATAATCTTGAAGAAATTTGTAATATCGTACCTATCCATTGGTTTCTTTTTTGCTTCGGTTCTGTTTTTTAGAACAGCTTCCAGAATTTTAGCTTCTGTAACTTCTCCCTCGATTTCTACTAAACTATAACAAGAACCAATAGCGTTTATATAATGGGCATCAGACCCACCAATTCTACTGAAACCATTATGTTTGAAAGCAACTTTAGCCATTATATTTGGGAAATTAAGAAAGAATTTAGCAAAACCATTGTAGAACTCCAAGCCATCTGCTTTCAATTTATAGGATTTCCAACCTATACTATTGTGAGACATAAAGGGATGAGGTATAATAGATACTCCGCCCAATTCTCGAATCAATTCTATTGTTTCCTCAGCTGATTTATTGGCTGGTATTTCTTCATCAATACCATAAGCAAGTAAATGTCCATCAGCAGTATCAATTTCCACACCTGCAAAATAAACCATTTCCTTATCGACTTTCTTAAATTTCTCAGTAATTTTTTTAGCAAAAGTAAAATCATTATGAGTAACTAATCCAGCACCATCAAGTCCTCTAGTCCTTAGAACACTAGGAATATATTGATATTTTACACGCTCATCAACATGCACGTGAAAGTCAATTGCATAAAATTTCTTCTCAGAGGACATAATGAAAGAAATATTACTTATCTTTTTGATATTTGTTACTATTTGCATGATAATGTCGGTAATTTCGGGGAAAATCTTTTCAGTAAATAGGTGCACTATTCATATTACACATTAGCAAATTTTAGGAGTGTGTTGAAAATAGTAATAAAAATAATTGAAATAATTGGTTCTTCTGATAAGAGCTGGGAAGTTGCTGCAAGAAACGCAGTATTAGAAGTAGCAAAAACTGTGAAACATCTTATTGGTGTTGATGTTGTTAATTTCACAGCATCGGTAAAAGATGGTAAAATAATCAAATACAAAGCAACATGCAAAATAGCATTTGAAGTACAAGATTAAAAAAAATTGACATTTAAGTGAAGGATATGGATTAATCCACATCCTAAACTCTTTTCTCTCTTTTTGCATTATCCCAATTTAAGACAAATACTTTAAGTTATCTCTCTATGGATGTGTTTTTAGATATCAATTCTTAGAAACCTTGGGTGCATATCAGATGAGTGAATTTAAGTTAGCTAAGGGTTTGACACCAAGGGGTGATCAACCAAAAGCAATCAAAGCAATAGTAGATGGTTTTAGTAAAGGATTAATGCGTCAAGTTTTGATGGGAGTTACAGGATCCGGTAAAACATTTTCTGTTGCTAATATTGTTGAAAAATTACAAGTTCCTACTTTAGTTTTGTCACCCAATAAAACACTTGCTGCACAACTTTGCTCTGACTTTAGGAGGTACTTTCCTGATAATGCTGTGGAGTATTTTGTATCATTTTATGATTATTATCAGCCTGAAGCATATGTACCCAAAACAGACACTTACATCGGAAAAGATACAGCAATAAATGAACAAATCGAAAAAATGAGGTACGCAACAACTCATTCGTTAGCAACTAGAAATGATGTAATTGTTGTTGCCAGCGTTTCTGCTATATTTGGCTTAGGACCACCTCAAGCATATCGTACAATCTTGACGTTCGAAAAAGGCATGTCAATTAAAAGAAGAAATGTTTTGAGAAGATTAGTTGCGCTTCAATATGAAAGGAATGATTTTGAGCTAAAAAGAGGTACTTTTCGTGCTAAAGGAGATACAATTGAAATATTTCCACCTCACTCAGACAAAACAACTATACGAATTGAAATGTTTGGGGATACCATTGAAAGAATATCTGAACATGAATTACCAGCAGGTAATAAATTAACTGAAATGGATTCATATCAAGTGTTTCCCGCTACTCATTATATGACCGAAGAAGAAACAATTTCAAACGTAATAGATAAAATTAGGAAAGAACTTGATGAGCGAATTCAATATTTCAAAGAGAAAGAACTTCTACTAGAAGCTCAACGAATATCTGAGAGAACGAGGTATGATCTAGAATTACTGACATCTATTGGTTATTGTCCTGGAATAGAGAACTATTCATTGTACTTAGACAAAAGAAATTTCGGTGAAAGACCATTTGTTTTGCTAGATCACTTTCCCGAAGATTTTCTATTAGTTGTTGATGAATCACACATTACAATACCTCAAATCAGAGGAATGTTTGGTGGAGATCGTTCAAGAAAAGAAACCTTAGTAAATTATGGTTTCAGATTACCTTCAGCTATGGAAAACAGACCATTGAATTTTAATGAATTCTCACTATTTATGAAACGAGTTGTATATACATCTGCCACACCTGGTCCATATGAACTTGATAATAATGATTCTTTAGTAGAACAGATTATCCGTCCAACCGGGCTAGTTGATCCAGAAATCATTATTAAAACAATAAATCATCAAGTTGATGTTTTGCTTGATGAAATTATATCTAGAGTAAAGCTAAAAGAAAGAACTCTTGTCACTACTTTAACAAAAAGAATGGCTGAAGAATTAGCTCAATACTTGGTAGAAAAAGGGATAAAAGCTGAATATCTACATTCAGAAGTAGATACTATTGATAGAGTATCAATCCTTCGAGATCTGAGAAAAGGTAAATTTGATGTTTTAGTTGGTATAAATCTATTACGTGAAGGTTTAGATCTACCAGAGGTATCATTGGTAGCTATATTGGATGCTGACAAGGAAGGATTTCTAAGGTCCGAGCGATCTCTAACACAGATAATTGGACGAGCATCAAGAAACATTAATGGAAAAGTAATTTTGTTTGCTGATCATATAACTAATTCAATAAGACGAACTGTAGATGCAAATAATCGCAGAAGAAGGATTCAAATCCAACACAACAAAAAACATGGAATAACACCTCAGACAATTCAGAAATCATTAGAAGACATAACTGACGGCTTAGTAAAAATGGAAAAGATTCCTGCGAAGAAAGCTCAAGAATTTAAAGAAATGGATGAAAGTGATTTGGTACTTGTAATCCTAGAATTAAAAGAACAAATGAAGGAAGCTGCGCAAAAACTTGAATTTGAGAAAGCAGCAGAAATTAGAGATTTAATACGCGAGCTTGAAGGAGTACCTTAGCAATCTAATTTTTAATAGAGCAATTCTTTAAAAAGCGAATTATTTACATTTACATAAGAAAACCGTCAATAATAACAATTGTAAGTGATGTTAGTTTGGATAATCAAGAAAATATCTCTGAAAAAATGGAAGAAACTAAAAAAGCAAAAAAGAAATCTTCCGGACCAATTCTAGCTAAAATTAGTGAAGATATGATTTTAGTCGAAGATCACCAAGATGCAAGAATCATTTATGATAATGGATATTATGGCACTTTGAACAAAGATAAAACATTATCATTAAATTATGAGGAAGCATTACACTTGCTGGAAAGAGGAGTAATAAAAATCGCAAGCAAAGATGGTGTTTGGTTAAGTATTGGTGACTGTGCTAGGATATTTTCTGAAAATGCTGAAAGTTTTTGGAGAGATTACCTCGTTTACAAAGATCTCAGAAATAGAGGTTATATTGTAGGTCAAGGAATTAGCAAAGATGTCAAATATCGAGTTTACCCTCGTGGAGGAAAAAAAGGTACAGATGTTGCCAAAGTGATGATTTGTCCTTTAGCCGAAGAACAATCGATAAATCTTGAAAAACTTGATGAAATTGTAATCCAGGCACAAAGTTTGAAGAAGAAATTATTAGTAGCATGTGTAGATAGACTAGGCGATGTTTCATATTATGAATTACAAACTTTGTTTAATTGAAAAAAGAAAATTACATGGTGTTGGTATAAGATGTCAAAAAAACCAGATCAGAAATTAATTATGAAACGAAAAGCAGCTGCTGAAGCTTTGAAACTTGTGAAAGATGGTATGATTTTGGGCATTGGTAGTGGATCAACAGTAAGAGAATTCATCAAATTATTCGGTGACTCAAAAATCGATTCAAAAACGATTGTTTGCATACCAAGCTCTTTTGATACTGAGAACATGCTAATAAATAATGGTATGAAAGTTGGCACACTAAATCAATATCCAGCAATAGATATAACCATTGATGGTGCAGATAGAGTGGACAAAGATTTGAATTTAATAAAAGGTGGAGGAGGGGCATTATTGAGAGAGAAGGTAATTGCTGCTGCATCAATACAGCTTGTAATAATTGTTGATGATTCAAAAATGGTTCAAACCTTAGAAGGAAGTTTTCCGATTCCTGTTGAAGTTATTCCACACGCTAAGGAATTTGTAGAAAAAGAACTGCTGAAATTGAAAGGAACTCCTCACTTAAGAAAAGCTTCTGATAAACTAGGTCCTACTGTTACTGATAATGGAAACATTATCCTAGATACTGATTTTTCGTCAATTAGCAAACCAGAAGAACTAGAGACAACTATCAATAATATTCCAGGTGTAATGGAAAATGGAATTTTCTCTAGAAAACTAGTAGCACAAGTTATTGTAGCTTCTGAGAAAGAAATAAAGATCCTGAAAAAAGAGTAACAATCCGATTATTTCTGATTTGCGTAAATGGTTTCTCCTTTATTCATCACTTTTATTATTTCTTTAGCAATAGAAGTAGAGCGTTCTATCTTAATTTCTCCTTTTTTACCAATAGAACCAGTGAATAAAATTTTGTCAGTAGTATTAACCTCAATGCTCAATCCTCTTTGATATTCTGGGAAACTTAAAACAACATGCGTTTTCGTAAATCTTACATCGATTGGAATCTGTCCCTCAATAATTGATTGATCTTGTGCATCTTGAAAGGCAAATGAATCTCTCTCTATTGATTTAACATCAATTCTATAACCAGTTTTCTTTTCTAATTCAGAAATGTTTTTTCCCTTACGACCAATAATTAATGGAACATCATCAGCTGGTACTTCAACTCTAATTGATTTCTTTCCAATTTTAGTAATTTTAATTTGACTACCATTAATCTGTCGTCGAATTAGTTTTTCGATTTGCCTCCTTTCATGGGGAGGTAGTGGTTGATAATGTGTAGTACTTGTTCTATCAACCGGAATAACTGATACTTGTTCACCAAAAACAAAAATATCATATTTGAGTTTGTGTGTTTCAAAATCTCTAACTTCAATAACAGGTCGAGCTAAATCCCTTTCTTGCATACCAGAAGGAACTTTTACAGTTATTCTCAACTCAAGAACATCGCCAATTTGTCCTTTATCAATGAAGATAACAGTATCTAGAATACTTGGGATCATACCCAAATCTATTCGACCAATAAACCGTTGGATAGCTTCAATTGCTGTTGTTGAATGAATAACACCAACCAACCCTATACCAGAAAGACGCATGTCAGAAAAAGCTTCGAAGTCTTCCGTCTTTCTTAATTCATCAAAAATAACAAAATCAGGTCTCATCAACAACATAATATCAGCTGTTTTCCTGAAATCTCCTCCAAGTCCAGTATACTGAGACACTTCGGGACCAACCTGTAAATCTCGAGGTTTTTCAACAGTTTTAACAGTCTTGTTTAGAGACGCATAAAATTCAGCTACTGCTTGTGCAAAAGTTGACTTTCCAGCACCGGGAGAACCAGCTATTAGTATACCTTCTGCTCGTCCCTGCAATCTTTGTAATAAGTTATCTGATATGTTATAATCTTCAAATGAAAGTTTGGTTATTGGTTTAACAGCAGTAATCTCAAGAGCATCTGAAAATGGAGGTAGAGCTATTACGACTCTCATAGATTCTAATTGTATAACTTTTACTCCTGGCTCATCCATTTCAATAAAGGAATCAGGAGTTGAACGAGCAATAGATAAAATATCAGTAATCAACTCGTCAATTTCCTCATGAGTTATTGTTTGTTCAGCAAGCTTAACAAGTTGCCAATCACCAGGTTTTCCTTTCTTTGCTAATGGTCTAACATTCTCTCTAATATGTACAGACATAGTTTGCTCATCAAAATAATCGTAAATCCTTTTCAAAGGTTTCTTTCTAGGTGGATGTTTAAGATATTCAACATCAATCCCTTCAATTTCACACATAGAAACTAAAATTTTATCACTGGTAAAAATAACTGCTTTGTGTTCTCTAGCAATATCTCTTATTTTAGCATCTAATTCGCCAGAAGAGGCTAATCTAATTTCATCTAATTTTGGTCTTTCTCCAGCTAACGTGATAGTAATGCCATGGTGCTTACACTCAAACCTAAGATTCTTTAATTCATCTAACCCTTCAAATCCTTTTGAACGTTGATTATTAGCCATATTTTCGATTTCACTAATAACAATTCGAGGTAGAATAATTTCCTCTACTTTATCTTTTAGGCTTAAGATTTCCTCTACTATCATCTTAGAGATAATTACACTAGTATCTGGGACGATTTTCAATTATTATTCACATCCAATATAAATTGTTGTTAGGTGGAGAAATGTTTAGTATTCCCGCAATTGAATTATTAATGATTTATTCTTATGATAATTGCTAGATTTTTATATATCTAAATCTTTTTTCTTAAGAATAAATTATAATCATAATATTCGGTTCAAAAATCTTGTTTTAATTTTCATTTTGAATCAAATACATAAACATTTAATTCAAAATATCAATAATTGAGTTAGACAATCTTTTTGGTAGATAGATAATGGTTTCATTCAATTTCTCGGAAGAAGAAATAATTTCGCAAAATGCAGAAGATATCGAGGAAGGTGAAATAGATCTTTCTTCTCTATCAAGTGAAGAAAAAGATGCTTTAATATTAGAAATGCAAACAGCTGAAATTATGGAAGAACAAAGGAAGTTGAAAAAGAGGAGCAACCAGTAAAGAGGAAAAAGAAGCGCAAGAAAAAAACACCAAAAAATGTTAATCCTGTTCCTGGTTTTGGTTGGGTAGTAATTAAAATGAGTGCTGCAATGACATTCAGTATGGTTTTTGTTTTTCTAGGACCTATTCTATTCTTCATGGCATTATTCAAAGGATATGGACTACCAAGAGCGTATGATTGGAAAGAGCTCGTGTTTGGTATAATTGGTATAGGATTAATAGTAGCTTCATG
>JAUVZH010000144.1 GCA_030602675.1 Candidatus Heimdallarchaeota archaeon
GCAAGGATTTTCTTAGAACGGAAGGGTTATTCAATTTCACAACATGATTCATGGGAAAATGACGAATTTTCCATTACAGCTGTACCTGGGGGACATACTTTTGATTCAACTGTTGCAGTGATTAATGCAAAAGATAGTGGAAAAAAAATAGTTTACACTGGTGATATTAATACAGAAGATAGAGGTTATTTGAAAGGATACAAACCTCAAAAATGTGACATCTTAATATTGGAAGCAACATGGGGAGATCGTAATTACAAATTTCCATCCTTTGAAAAGCAGATATCTCTAGCAAGAGAATATGTGCAAAATGAATTAGCAAAGGGATATCCTGTAGCTCTTCTTGGTTATCCACTTGGAAAATCACAACTTTTGAATTATTGTTTAGGTGATTTGTGCGATAATAGATTTTCCAGTAATTCAATATGGAAAATGGAACAGGTTCATAGAGAATTAGGTTTGAATTTGTACGAAACGAATCAACTACCTAAGAATTTGCACAGTGTATTTTTTGATAAAAATAATCCCTGGATTCTTTTCTACAATCATACAAGAGCTAGTGACCCTGTATTAAGTAGTCTAAAAAAGAAATACAACTTGAAAATTGCAGGATTTTCAGGTTGGGCAAAGAATGAAACAAGTTATAAATATCGTTTAGGTGCGGATGCAGCTTTTACAATAAGCGACCATTCCGACTATGGAAGTTTGTTGGAAATTGTTAAACAAAGTCAACCTGAAAAAATCTTTACAGTATTTGGTAATGCAGCTGATCTTGCTAGAGATTTACAGAAAGAAGGATTTAATGCGGTTCCTTTAAGGGAAGGCCAATCAACACTCGAATCTTTCTTTTAAGTTCTAATCTTTTGGTATCTGTAGATGTTCTCTTTCGTATATAATCAGACTACACCTTTTAGCAAATTTTACTGCAGAATCACTAAAACAGTTAGCAATAATCATTCCTTTCTTATCACTTAGATCATTTAAAACTCTCTCAAATCTTATCAATCTATCAACACCAACTGCTCTCTTCCAATCAACTATTTTAACGAGTATTTCACGAATTTCTAAATCAGAGTCAGTTTTAACGACTAAATCAAAATGATGCTTCTTACCACTTGTACCAACAAACGTAATTTCTTTCTCAATTTTAAAGGCCATATTATGAAAGAATTTTACAGCCTTTTGATACAATTCTTGATTTTTTTCATTATCCGGTAGCAAGTACTTTATGTGCCTCCTGTCTCATCTGCGTTTTTATTGACATTTAGTTGCGATCTTTTTTCTTGTTCCTTTATTTTCTCTCTTGAAATTCTAGCTATTTCTACTAATTCTTCTAAATTATGTAGTCCGGTTTTGCGTTTACCTCGTTCGAGTTCATGAACAGCTTTAACAAGAAAACTATTCAATGGTGTCTCTAATTTTGATTCTTTACCTTTTTTTACAATATAACCATTAATGAATTCTATTTCAGTTTTTCTGCCTTGTTGTATATCCCATAACAAAGAAGATCGAATTTTACCATGCCTTTTCGCTCCAGCTTTGGCTATGATAAAACTCATTATTTGACCTTTTGTTCTTGTAAACAAATTATCATAAGGTTTAGCTTTATAAAAAAAGTTCCGTATATTTAAGCCATCAACTGGCTCTAATTTAACATTATGTGATTCTGCCACTTGTATCCCTTCCTCTTTTACTACGGACATAATTTTACTTACCCTTTCATCAGCAAACATTTCACCAATACTAATATCTAATAATGCACTTATTGACGAAGTAACAGAATTTACAACTAGTTTTGACCAACGATATCCTAGTATATTGTCAGTAACAATTGTTGGTCTCCATAGAGATAAAAGATCCTTTACTTCCTTAAGTCTTGGATCATCAGTATTTTGTCCATCTTCAAAACCAATAACAAAATCTCCAGTTTTAGAAGTAATTCTTATTTTTCCAGGTGCTATTTTATTTGCGCCCCAACCTACTACACCTGCAACTATTTGTTTTTTTGGAATATGTTTTTCCATAATTTCTGTATTGCCAAAACCATTTTGCATACTATAAACTAAACTTTCTGAGGAAATGTATCGCTTTAGATCTTTCATAACACTATTAGTATCAAGGTTCTTAACGGTAACAAGCACATGCTTGAACTGTCTATCAAGTTCTTTTACACTTGATTTTATAGGAACAAAGAAAGGTTTACTATATCCTTCAATTATCAAACCGTTTTTGTTTACTTCTTGATAATGCAGACTCTTTCTATTAACTAAACAAACATCTTTTTTTGCAGCATGTAGAATTGCACCTATTACTCCTCCAATCGCACCAGCACCAACAATCAGAACGTCTCCGACAGAATGAGATTCTGTTTTATTCATATCTAACACACAAGTTTACTTAACTAAACTAGATATTATTTTTTATGTTGAAAACTGCTGTAATGCTGTAAATTAACAGGAGTAATGGAATTTATTTGAAATTGTTTTTTAGAAATAACATCCTAAATATTCAAAAAGAAGATAAGGTAGTACTGAAATATTTTAGAGAGAAGGTATATGTATGACTTTTGAAAAGACTGAAAGTACAACGACTCGAGCTATTTTCGACAAGAATATTCAAATTGAAAATTTCTTTACCAAGGAGTACATTCATTTTTCATTAAAGATACATAAGGATAAAATTGCTGCTTCAAAAATTGATGGAGAAATAGATAATTTAAGAATCTTTAGCAACACAATGGCAGAAAATTCTTGGATGAAAACACTTCAAGAAATTCACAATAAAGAATTATCTTATCCTATACATCTTCAGATTGCTTTTGTTGAAGCAATTGAGAAGATACTTATGAGTGAAATTACAGTGCCTGATAGAGCAATATATTTTCGTACTATCATTTTAGAGTTTGAAAGAATACAAAACCACTTATTCTTTATTGCGACATTAGCTAAGGGAGTATCAAATGCGATTTTACATTCAAAAGTTATGAAAATACGTAACAAAATTAATGGTCTGTTGGGTGATTTAGTCTTTAAAAATAACCAACATTCATTCATTACTGTTGGTGGAATTCGGAATGATATTGATCAAAAGTCAATTTCCTTTATTGTAAATGAACTAAAAGAATTAACCAAAGTTACTGATAAACTTAGAAAGCAATTAAGGAATAATATTTTCTTCAAAGGTATGTTGAAAGATGCTGGTTTTCTCTCTAGAGATACAGCAAAGAAGCTTGCATTAGTTGGACCTATGGCACGTAGCTCAGGTATAACTGATGACATACGTAAAAATGATCCATATGCGGGTTATGGTCTAGTCTCATTTTCAGTGCCAGTTTATGATTCATGTGATTTGTATGGTGAGCTTATGGTTCGCTGTGACGAAATTTTAGAATCTTTAAGTATTATCAAGCAATTAGTTTTCACTTTACCTGAAGGAGAAATAAGACTAGATGTTAAGAACCTTAATGTTCCTTCGGGAAGTTCTATAATGAGAGTTGAAACTCCAGAAGGTGAATTATTCAGTTTTGCATTAAGTAAAACAGGTACCCTTGATGATAAACCAAGAATATATGATATTATCTCACCAATGAAAGTGAATAAACAGGGTTTACTTGCAAGACTTACTGGAGAAAATTATGAAAATATACAAGCAATTCTCTTATTCATAGGAAGTGGTTGGGGTTATTGACATAAGGAGATTACTGTCAAAAGGTTGTTAGCAAATTTCGATAAAACAATAAAACATTTAGTATGAGAAATAAATGGAATAATGGAGAAGAAACAAATGGCATTTCCTTGGTTTGAATTACTAATTTTTCCGGGATTTGTATTTGTAATTATTCTTACTCTCCTAAGCGAACAAATAAACAGCAGACTCTATAACCGATTGTCTTACAATACTGATACTAGTCCTATATTCATTCCAATTGTAGAACATTTCAAGTTAGTTTTCAAAGGAGAAAAAGAAAAAGTATCTTTAAGATCAATAGTTCAGATTATCATGTTAATTCTGATGGTAGCTTTACCTTTACTTGGTTCTTTGGTACTTCCTATAAATCTATACGAAACATTACCAAGTATTGCTGGAAGATATGGTGATTTTAAAGGAACCGAAACGGGTATTGTTGGAGTTTTAACTTTCGAAGGAGATATTCTTTTACTTCTAGGATTGATTGCTTTATTTGGTGTCTTGACTTTCCTAGTTCAGTATTTGGAAAGAAATAATACAACTCAAGATTCAGTGAAGAGTGTTGCTAAATTTATGCTCTTAGATATTCCAATAATTGCTGCATTAGCAGGTCCAATTTTGACAAAAAAATCTCTTTGTTTAGCTCTAATTGCAGAAGATATTCGCAGAATTGTTCAATTTAATCTTGTATTTGGTTTTGTACTACTTTTACCTCTTGCAACAAGTATCTCTATTTTTTCATTTTCATTAAAATTTAATCAACCTTATTTTGATAAAGTAAAAAGTCAAAAAGATCCTATTCTAAATCCACCAACAAAAATGAATGGCAAATATCAGTTATGGAATTTATCCATGAGATTAATGGAATTTCTAATTGGAGGAATTATAGTTTCAATATGTTTAGGTGGTGCATATCTGCCAATTCCTTTTATGTCTGAATATCATTTACTATCAACAACTGGAAATTTTATTTTTAAGACTATTCTTGTTTTAATGCTAGGAACAATCATAAGAGCAGCGATTCCCCGACTGAAAACTAATCAAACATTCAATATATCCATTAAAGTATTAACTTCATTAGGGCTTTTCTCAGTTCTCTTAATTGGTGGATATATTGGACTTGTTGGTATAAACTAGTTATTCGGAATGATTACGTTAATAAAACTGTATGCCATATTCTTTCTTGTAATAGGTGAAGTTTGTCATGGTAAGCGACACGTTTCAATTAGTAATGTTCATCATTTCACCAATTGTACTTATACTTGATGCTATTGTGATAACAGCAGGATTATTTAGAAAATTCGCTCGAATTGAAAAGCAAGATGAAAGTGAACGCTCAAGACTTTTCTCTATGGTAGATATTATGGAAAAAATAGGAATAGCCTTGGGAGTTTTAACCTTAATACTTGCTGGATTCCTGGCAGTAAATAGACCTGACGCAGGTGATTGGTTAATCTGGTTTAATCCATTCACAATAATATTCTTGGTTGTCATTGGTTGTTTACTTACACTACGAACCCTTGAAGATACACCAGTTGCAGCATTAATTGCACTTCTTGCGGGATTACTCGGAGCAGCTTTATTTGCAGCGATTTTCGGTGAACCAAATACTGGGAAATGGATCTATTTTGTTATATTTTTAACAATCGATATCATAGTATTTGTACTGGTACGTACACTCACACAGCAAATGGCAATGATTGGAAAAATATTAAATTGGTTCCCAATTGCTATTATTGTATCATTTGCCTGTATAGCGTGGGGTGTATTCCAAATCGTCTTATTAGTTATTCATGGTGTAAACTTGATAATATTACCTTAGATTAATTGATCGAGTTCCTCGATCTTATTTTTTTCAATTAAGGAAACTAAGTTATAAAAAACAGATTAAAAAAAATAAAAATAAGAAGATTATTAATCTTCTTCTTCATCATCTTCTTCTAATGCATCCATTTCTGAAATTTCGTCTGCTATGTCGTCACCTGCTCCACCGTATTCTTCTTCGATTGCTAGTTCAACTTCATCAGCTTCATCAATTTCTTCAACATCTTCAAACAAATCTTCAGATACTTCTTCAATTAATTCTGCTGGTTCAGTTTTCAATGAAATCATGAATCTTCTTGCAAGTAAATCATAGAATTTAGTTAATTCACCTAGATTAGTAGCTTCATACATTTCTCCACGACCTATTTCTGCTAATCGTTTCAATAAACGAGTATCAGCTTCTCCTAATGAGATTGTGTAAAGAACGGTATTTGGGTAATCTCTAGCACATTTTCTTGCGATTGGCACAGGATTTATTCCTAGACCATTGCCTTTATTTGGTTGACCATCAGTTAAAAGAACAATCATACATGGATTCATTTTACCTGTAATTGAATTTGGTTCAAACCTTGATGTCATTTCATATGCTTGTTGTAAAGCTCCACTCATGAAGGTTAAACCACCACCCTTTGAACATCTCTTTGAGACATAATCGGCAATGATTTCCAAACCTGCTGATTTTGCTTCACCAGTACAAGCAATTACTGGGGTTGCTCCACTTCCTCCATATTCAACTTCGAACACATCTACATCACCAGCGAAACTGATTATAGATAGTTGTTCACCCCATCCACGACTGACTTTTTGGGATAAGAATAGTAAAGTGGCTAATGCTGCTCCCTTGATTCTTGAAACTTTCTTTTGATCAAATTCATCGAGGAGACTCTCTAAATCTCGTCCTCCTTTCAAACCTCTTCGTAAACCTTCGACTGCTGTTCCTGTTCCCTTAACAACCATATCTTCTTTGCCCATTGAACCTGAAACGTCAAGTACCAATACAGCGTTAAATGACATTTCACTAGCTGGCACCAACTGTACTTCGATTTCTTTTCCAGATGGGTCAATAATTCCAACTTCATCTCCTTCTATTTCAGGATCTGATTCTAAAAAGCTGATTTTAACATGACCACAACCAGCATCTGGCCAATCTACTTGTAGATTTCTGTAAATTGGTCTATTTCTTAAAACAGAAGTCATTTCATCAAAGTTTTCTAAAAGATATGAAATGCATTCTTCGACTGGTTGACCTTCTAATGGTTCAATACCAAATTTCAC
>JAUVZH010000380.1 GCA_030602675.1 Candidatus Heimdallarchaeota archaeon
GAGAAGAGGATACATCTTAGCAGTCTTTCGATCAGTTTGTAGAAAAAATGGCAGAAAATTTACAGAAGAACTTCTGGATGAAATTAATAACCGATTTGATTACGAACGAAGAATCAAAATATTCGAAGTTTGTAAAGCGGAAAATGACTTGATAGGTTGGAATTTAATCACTAAAAAGCCGGAAAAGGCACCTAATGATTTACGAGTCTTTTACCTGAATGTTATAAATAATATCAATCGGTTAAAAAGCAATCCAATAATTGCCGGTAACAAAGAAAATTTGGAAATTGTTACTATAACACAGAAGTTCATCACTAATTTTACAACAGCAAAAGACAAGAAGAAAGAACTTACAAAATTAATTAAGCACCAGGATCTTGACTTTGCCTCAAGACTCATTATTTGGGTAATTTCAAAACATTTCGCTCAAGAAAAGTATAATTTAAATTTTAAAAGTCCAGAAGAAGTTCCTGGTTGGTCAACACTGTTCTTAGTCGAAAGTCCAGATATTGCTGAAGAAAATGAACCAATATCAATTCGTTCGATGAAATACATTTTCTGGGCATCATTTAGCTTACGAAAGAAATTAAAAGAATACAAATTACATCCAGAAGATAAATAATCAAAAGTAACCATTAAAATGAAATAAAAAATAGATTGTATAAAGAAGGGATGTTTTTTCTGACCCTTCTTTAAAATCAAAAATTGTTCTCTAATGTTTCTTTTTAACAGAACGAATAAAGTCTAGCTTTTTGCTAGTTATAGCCTTCTTCTCAATAGCTTCTTTGAACTTCTTGTTCATTAATTGTAATATTTGTCTGGAGGTTTCTGCTTCAACATCGTGTTTATCTAAGATTTTTTGAGTACTATCTAAACTGTAAGCTTCTTGATGAGAAATTTGTCTTTCTAAAGTTTCTAACATTTCATTTGTAAAGGTACTTTTGAAGAACAATAAAACACCACGAATAATAGGCTCCGGAGTACCTGTTACAGTATTCATGAAATCGTGGAAGTAATCATTTTCTTGTGCTGTCATATTTTATCACCAAATTTTATGTACGTTGTAAGATTTTTTTTAGTAGAATATATTAAATTCCTAACTAATCTCTTAAAAGATTTGTCTTACTTTTGAAAGTTCCTTTTTTACTGAATTTTAGCTTATTTTATAGCTAAAATTTAACTTATCTGGATATTTTGTTTGTGATAAGATTAAATAACCATTTGATAAATCTCATTTTTCCATTATTTGATGTAGCAGTGAGATTTTTAAAGCGACTGCAAGAAGAATTGAATCATTCAGAGCTGGGTGAAAAGGCATTCATTGTCGCCCCCCGACATTGAACTCCTTTACAAGGCCATCTCTGGAAATTGAGCTGTAAAAGATATATTCTTTTTGGACTACTTGTCCCTCATCTTTGAGGGACATTTGCCAATTTTGTTAATGATTAATTCTTAACGAGTATTACATACGTGATATCTGTTTAAATTTAATTTTCTTGAACTTCTTCAACAAGCAAACAAGCTGTTGACAATTACCAGAGAAACAATTAAAATGAGATTAGCTAAAAGTAAAACGAAGTGATAAAAATGGGCATATACAAAGATCTCAAGGGAAAGAGAGTTGTCATTACTGGTGGAGCAAGTGGGATTGGTTTTGCAACTGCTAAGCGTTTTGTAGATGAAAAAGCAAATGTTGTCATCATTGATTGGAATCAAGAAGAGCTCAATCGTGCATTAGCAATTATTCCTGAACTCAAGGGAGGAGTACATGCAGATGTGAGCAATCCAAAAGATGTTGAAAATGCCTTCAATAAAGTAGATGAACTTATTGAAGGAATTGACATTCTAATATCTAATGCAGGGATTAGCTTTCGCAATCCATTTTTGAAGATAGACTATGAGCAATGGTCTAAAGTTCTTCGAGTGAATCTAGATGGGATGTTCTTGTGTGCGAAAGAAGCTATAAAGAGAATGAAAAAACAATGTTCTGGAATAGTTTTATTTACAGCATCTACAAATGGGATTGAAGGGCATTCATTATATGCTGACTACAATAGCTCAAAAGCTGGTGTAATTCTTTTGACAAAAACGTTAGCACTAGAATTTGCCCCGTGGTTAAGAGTAAATGCAGTAAGTCCAGGTTATGTGCTAACACCAATGCAAAAAGCTGAATATACAACAGAAATGCTTGAGGTAGTCAATTCAAAGATTCCTTTGAATCGTCATGCTAAACCAGAGGAAGTTGCTAACCTATTCGCGTTTTTAGCTTCATCAGAAGCAGCATATATTACTGGCCAATCAATAGCTATCGATGGTGGAGAGACAGCTGGTCCATATACACCTATAAATGAATAACAATAACGATTCAGAAATTTCAGGAGAAAGAAAAACTATGAATAAAAAAAATGAACGAATTAATGACCTTGTTTCCCTAGAAGGGAAAGTAGCAGTAATTACTGGAGGTGCTTCTGGGATTGGTTTAGCAACAGCTAAGCTTCTAGCAGAAGTAGGCGCTACTCTAGCTTTACTAGATATCAATGATTCTGCAGGGAAAGAAGCAGAGAAGCAAATTAGAGATTTAGGTGGAAAGGCAAAATATTACAATTGCAATGTTACTTCAGATTCAGACTGTAAGAAAACGGTTGAAGCAATCCACAAAGAGTTTGGAAAATTAGATATTCTCTTTAACAATGCTGGGATAATGAGACGCAAAAATGTTTTGGATTTAGAAGAATCAGAATGGGACCTAATGATAGATGTTAACTTAAAATCAATTTATCTGCTTTCTCGACATATAATTCCAATCATGATTGAAGGTAAAGGTGGGAGTATTATTAACAACGGTTCTGGTTGGGCCCTACATGGTGGACCAAATGCGGTAGCTTATTGTGCAGCAAAGGGTGGCGTTCTAAACATGACTCGTGCTATGGCAATTGATCATGGAAAGGATGGTATACGTGTTAATTGTATCTGCCCAGGTGATGTTGATACTCCCCTTTTACGAGGAGAAGCAAAACAATTAGGTGTTGATGAAGAGGAATTCATGAAGGAAGCTGCTAATCGTCCACTCAATCGCGTAGGGGCACCTCGAGATATTGCCCAAGCAGTTCTTTATCTTGCTAGTGACCTTTCAAGTTGGGTATCTGGCACTTTCTTACTTGTTGATGGTGGAGGTTTAGCATAGAAAAAATTCTCTACTGATAGGTAAATATGTTTTTTATTGGAGGTTCAAGTTATGAATAAGAAAAAAATAGTTCATCCTTATATTCCGAATTCAGTACCTGAAGTAAAAGCAAAAATGTTAGAAGAAATCGGTGTTAAGGATATTGAGACACTTTATGAGGATATACCTGAGAGTTTGAGGTTTAAGGGTGAAATGAAATTACCAAAACCTTTCCCCTCAGAATATGCTCTTGAACGACATGTAATGAAGATTTTAGCAAAAAACAAGACATGTCAAGAATACCTAAGTTTCTTAGGAGGAGACTGTTGGCAACACTACATTCC
>JAUVZH010000057.1 GCA_030602675.1 Candidatus Heimdallarchaeota archaeon
CTTCTTTATACTTGTAATAACTAAAATAAAAGGTTTCGAGAAATTACTTTGAAGAACAATGACGGTTACAAGCTATCAATATTCTTCTTTACAAACTTGGCAAACTCTTTTGCATCAGGATTGAAATGCATATAACCAAAATAAGGCATTTGAAATAACTTGCTATTTGTAATCAGTTTTTGAATCTCAAAACACTCAGCTTCAGGATGATAGATATCATCCTTCGTACCAAAAATCCAAGTTGGACATTTAATTGCTTTAAAATCCTCAGAACTATCCCATCTAGATATTTGTCTATTTTTCTTTTCGCGCCAAGAGGTTCCTGTTTCAATGTAACGCTTGTATGTATCATATTGAATTCCTTCTGGAACAATCGTTTTAAACCACTTTTTTGTCACAGCTTTTAGAAATGGTTGAAGAATGAAACTAGGAAGAAGATAAGTAACAAAAATCAGCTTTTGAGAAGTATTCGGTTTTCTTATTGGCCCAAGTAAAACTATGCCTACAGGATTTAATAATTTTTCAGCTATAGCCCTAGCAATATACATTCCTGAATTACTAGATGCTATAATTACAGTTTTGTTTAATTCAAGATTAAAATGCTTTAACGTATCAAAAATATCTCTAGCATATCGGAAAATGTCACCTTTATGTCTAAATTTCAACTTTGATGAAGGTTTTTCTCGAGTCTCAAGAACATAAAGGTTGAAATCCTCATAAATAGCATCAAGAAAGTCACTCCAAGCCTCTCGAATAGCAAGATAACCTGATAGGAAAAGAACATTTTTGACATCTTTAGAATAGACATTTCTTATAACTAGTAATTCTGCTCCATCGGACATCTTAATGTATTCCTTAACAGAATTTTCGTAAAATAATGCGTGTTGATTTTTTATTATCTCTTCAACATCAATCATTTCGACGCCCTCTTTTCCCTTGCCATATAGAAAAGAATTTCGGAAAAGTAGTAGCTTGATGCTTTTTGCATATGTTTTCAGAGATACTTCTTTCCAATGGAAAAACACGATCCTTGTATAATTGTAATTCTTTGTTTATTTTATTTGCAAAACAACCGCTTTTTGGCAATCCAATTATTTCATTCATTTCTAACCAAAGTTTACCAACATCCTCTTTCAAAACATTCCCAAATGACAAAGGAACAAAATCACAGGGTAGTAATTCACCAGAAGGGGTAATATAGGAATGTTGTGTACCAGCTCCACACCCGAATTTTTCATCACTTTCAAAATAAGCAAAGGTTGTTATCTTTGGATAGGTTAATCGTCTATTATTATATTTCAATTGAAAATCAATTATTTTCTGTCTTGTAGCTTTATCGAAAATTACCGCTTCATGTTTTTTAGGATCAAATAATCTTCCACTTGTTATTGGTTCAAGAATTCTCATTTCATGGACTTTCAGTTTCTTTCCAACCATTAATAATTGTTTTAGATTTTCTTTTGTGACATCATCTTTAGCAAAGAAAGCTTGTAGCATAGTATATAATCCTGCATCTCGAGCGTTTTTCAAAGCTTCAATAGAATTATCAAAAGCATCCTTATTATTTCTAAATTCATTGAATTTTGCTTTAATATGTGTATCCAAACTTATACCAACTGCGAAAAGACCTGCATCTTTCAATGATTTTGCTCTTTCATAAGTGAACCCTTTACCATTTGTATAAAGAATAGAAGAACTCCTTTCATCTATAGAGGAAATTATTCCCTCTAAATCATCTTTAAGTAGTGGTTCCCCACCAGTAAGTCCAATTACTGCAGTACCAATATTTTGTATGGCTTCTATGACTTCTTTCCATTGTTTAGTTGTAAGCTCTTTTCCAACATGTCTTCCTTTTGCACTACAATGTTTACAATTATAATTGCATTTGTTTGTTAGTGCTAGAAAGAATGATAATGGTGCAGATCTAGTTGCATGCATTTGCTGTGTATAGATATCTTGATCATCAGGAGTTGCTAATGCAAGTTGAAAAAAGGCTTTAGAAGGAATGGGGGGTAAAAAGGAAGTAAGAACATATTTATCACCAAATTTGACAATCTTTTCTCCTTTAATCATTGTCAACATATACCTGAGTGTATTAATGCTAGAAAAATTTGGATCTTGCCTGTAGATCTTCTGAATCTTAAAGATTAATTTGCGAAAATCCTTGTTCAAAAACATCCGCACAACCATAAACAGGTTATTGAGATTCATACAGCAGACTCCAATCTTATTTTCTGAATATAGCTTGGATAAAACGGTGATTAATTATATACCCTTTCTGTGAATAATACTTTTTTGCTATTTCATTAATTATCTCTTTTTCAATTTCATTATTATCTGTGAAGATACAACCTGTTCCTGCTAGAGCACCTGTTTGTTTTAACCAAAGGTAGAGATCTTGAGCTTTACTAAAGCTAACAAATTCTTCTACAGTATTAGTAAATAAAGTTTGAAATGAATGGTTTTCAAACCAAGATCTTATATCATTTTCATCTTTTGGTAATTGATAACTGATCTCTAAAATTTTCTTAATTTCTGATGGATACTTTTTCATTGTATTAATGTAAATTTCATGTATTCCTTCTAATGTTCCTTTACAATTTAGTATAAAATGGGTAGTCCCTCCTTTTTTCAATATTCGATAAAAGTGTTTTATTACTTTTTTATGATTAAAATAAGGAAGTGCATATCCACAGTAAATAGCATCATATTTTTCATCAGACTCATCTTGGAGAAAAGGATAACCATCTTGAACAAAGAATTCACATCTTTTATCTGTGATGTTGCTTTTAGCAATTTCAATCATTTTATCAGAAATATCTACAGCAACGATTTTCACTGACTTACTTGGTAGTTCTTTCAACAATACATCAGTAATATAGCCAGTTCCACAAGCAAAATCCAAAATTAGTGGTCCTTCTTTGTCAATTATCATATCAGCTCTAATTATTTGATCAGTGTATTTCTTCATCCTTTTGAGCCAATTTTGATAAGTCGGAGCAACAATATTGTACTCATCTTTGTAATCTTGTGCTTTCACGCTTTTACCTGTCAGATAAAGAAAGATTATTTTTAGGTAAGAAAATAACGATTTGATTACTTTCATCAATTCTCCTTATAATAAAAACTAGGATATTGAATAATAAAAATTTCTTAAAAAAAAGAGATGGAAATTGGGTTTACATACCAAAATATTTTGGTAGTAGCCAATCTACAAGTTCATCTGTTACAACTCGTCGAATCAAGAAAGTAAGGAATTTTTGTTCAAAGGTGCCTGATTTATAGTTAACCTTTGGCTTTTTTGCATTCATTATTTTAGCAACTGTTTTAGAAATCGTTATTGGAGGTGGAGCAACTATCAAATTTTGTACGATAACCTTCCAAGTCCTTTTAACTGCATCATAGTAAGGTGAGCTTTTAGATTCAGGTGGATTCTCTAGCATTGTTTTTAGCTCATTTGATTTATCTGTTTTACCTTCGTCAGTTGATAAAACGTGCATGTTAACGTTGAAGCTAGTATTAATGTCACTTGGGAGAATTGCTGATACCTTAATATTAAATTCCTTTAATTCCATTCTTAAGCCCTCGGTAAAGATCTTAATCGCTGTTTTTGAAGCACTGTAATGAGCTTGAAATGGAATTGATATGAAAGCTCCAAGTGTACTAGTATTAATTATCTGACCACTTCGTCTTTCCCTCATTTTAGGTAAAACTGCTTTGATAACTCTTACCGATCCAAATAGATTAGTTTCAAAGGTATTTTTCCAATCATCCATTGAAAGAAATTCTGCACTGTGGAAATAGCTAAGACCAGCATTATTTATTAGTACATCAATCCCTCGACCATTAATCTTGACTGCATCTGTCTCTATTTCAGACATAGCTTTTTTTACTGAATCGTCATCTGTAACATCCATTGAATAGAATTTTATTTTTCTTAACAAAGTATCAAGATTACTTTTGATTTTTTTGGGAATCTTAGATTTAACAGATTTTACTTGACTCTTTTTCTTGTTCGAAAATTTCCATTTTGTATGATCTCTCAAATAAATTTCCTTAAGAGTATCGAGGTTAATTTTTTCTGCTTTCCGACTCGTCCCTAAAACTGTATACCCTAATGATGTTAAATAAATAGCATGTGATAGTCCAATACCTGATGAAGCTCCAGTTACAACAACTACTTTATTCACTTTGATTTATCTCCTGCAAGAAATTCTTTTGATATACAAAAAATTACCAAGTAACAGTTTTCATCTTTGAGCCACCAAAAGATTTCATTTAGTGGATATCAGAAGTGTTTTTAGGTTTTTTCCTACTAATTGGTTTATAAGTAAAAAACAGCAATATTCTAGAACTTGAACCAAACATTATTATTCTAAAGTTACAAACAAAAGAAAAACTATAGTTCTTTACATGGTGTTAAAATGATAAAAATGGTTACTTTAGATTTCGATGGAACAACTGCTGATACTATGCCAACTTTAGAAAAGATTGCTGTCAGACTAATGACAGAGAATTATCAGTTGGAAGAGAGCAAAGCAAGAACTATGTATCTCAATACTACTGGATTGCCTTTTGAACAACAAATAGGAATCTTATTCCCTGACAATGAAATAAATGATAAAGTGATAACTCAGTTCGAAAAAGAAAAAATTGAGAGTATCTTTAATCTACTTTTATTTGTAGATGCTAAAGAAACGATTAGCTCTTTAAGAAAACAAGGTTATTTAGTAGCAATATCAAGTTCAACGATTCAACCAACAATCGAAAAATATTGTCTGCAAAATGGATTAGAAGTTGATCAAATTCTTGGGTACCGAAAGGGTTTTGAAAAGGGTAAAGATCATTTTGATTTCCTAATGAAGAAATTCGATCTGCTAGCTGAAGAGATGGTTTATGTTGGTGATTCATTAAAAGATTGTGAACGAGCTCAAGGAAGTGAGATATTATTCATAGCTAAGCTAGGAATGTTTTCTGTTGAGCAGTTTAATGAAATTTCCAAATCAAAAATTATAATTAAAGATTTGTTAGAGCTTATAGATTTAATACCAAAACTAAATCACGAATAACAGGTTAACTTTCGGATGTGCATTTTTTGAGAATAAGAGCATCAATAGGAACTGCAGCAGCACTTGGTCTGGAAAGAATAAAAATAGATGCTCTACCAACCACAGCTTATCTAATGATGTATTCAAAAGAGTCATGCCTATCAAATTGTGCTTTTTGTCCACAAGCTAGAGAGAGCTCAAGCAAAATCAATAGTCTCTCAAGAGTATTGTGGCCTGAGTATAATCTTGATGATATTATTTTACATTTAAAGAAAAATTCAGCAAAACTCAAACGTATTTGTATTCAAACTATAAGATTCAAAAATTCAGATAAAGAATTGTTAAAGCTTCTAAGGATTTTATGGGAAAGTAATCTATCAATTCCATTAACTGTTTGTTGTTACCCAACAACAAATGATGTTTTTAGAGAAATGAAAGAATTTGGGGTATCTAGAGTTGGCATCTCATTTGATTGTGCAACACCCAAAATTTTTGAAAATATCAAAGGATTGAACAGAGAAAGCGATATTTCTTGGCAGAAACTAGAAAATACAATTCATGAAGCACAAAAAATTTTTGGTAATAGATTTGTAAGCACACATCTAATTGTCGGATTAGGTGAGACTGAAAAAGAAGCAGTTGAATTCATCCAAAGATTCTATGATCAGAAAATTACTGTAGGGTTATTTGCATTTACACCAATAAAAGGAACAGCTTTAGAGAATCGTCCACAACCTTCTCTAGATTCATATAGGAGAATCCAATTTGCAAGACATTTAATATTTTCAGACATATCATCTTTCTCTGAAATGAAGTTTAGTGATTCAAAGGATGATTTTAATAAAGTTGTTAGTTTTGGCATACATAGACAGAAATTAGATGAAGAACTAACAACTGGTAAACCATTCAGAACTAGTGGTTGTCCTCATTGCAATAGACCATTCTATAATGAATCACCAGGAAAAGAACTTTATAATTATCCTTGGGAGCTTAATTCTGATGAAGTAAAGAGGATTAGAACATATTTCTCTGATTTCTAATATTTTATTACATGTAGTTCTTTTAATTTGAAAAGCAATATAAATCAGATATTTAATATAATGTTTAGATTACTGAACAGACAGTATAATTTGACAATGGACAAATGAAAATGTCAGAAAAAAAATTCATAATTTGTGCCAGTTGTGGTGCACTATTGGAAAAGGAAGTGCAATTCTGTGGATATTGTGGTTCAGAAGTTAAAGAAATTAAGGAACAATCTCCTCAACAAAGTTATCAACCTCCACAACAACCTTACACTCAACAACAATCTCAGTATGGAACGCAAAGCAGTAGTTACGCGCAATATGATACATGGGATAGGAGTCGTAATATTGAGAATAATGTTAGGCTAGCATGGATGTTTGCATGGTTTACATTTCTTGGTGGATTTATATTTTTAGGATTAACGCTTTATTATGCAAATAGAGCAAAACGAGCTGGTAGTACAAACCCAAGAATAAGACAGTCGATAATTGTTGCAACTATTGGTGCAGTGTTATCTTTTGCTCTTAACGTAGCTATCACATACTTTTGGTTATACGGATTTCCATAAAGACGAATTATTTGATCAGGAAATGATAATAAATGGTCAAGGACCAATGGCGATTAATTTGGGTTGAAGATGCTAACAACTGCTATTACAATATGGGTTTAGATAAAGCAGTTCTAGAAGCTATTGCATCAGGTAAAGTAAACAATACAGTGAGATTGTATCGGTGGAAACCATCGGCTGTTTCAATTGGATATTTTCAATCAATGAGCAATGTGGTCAATATTGAAAACTGCAAGAAAATGAATATTGATTACATTCGAAGAACTACTGGTGGTGGAGCTGTTTATCATGATTTTGAAGGTGAATTAACCTATTCAGTTAATTGTCTTGATTCTAATCCAACACTTCCACAAGACATCTCAAAAATCTATGAAAAAATCTGTAGTGGGATAGTAGAAGGATTAAAAATGCTTGATATAGAAGCAGAATTCAAACCAATTAATGATATAAACCTGAAGAGTAATGGTAAAAAAATTTCTGGAAGCGCACTCACACGAAAAAATGGTGTTGTATTACAACATGGAACGATTTTAAGGAAGGTAGATGTAGAAAGGATGTTTTCTCTTTTGATTGTTCCTGATGAAAAGTTTAGAGCTAAACTAATAGCTTCTGCAAAAGAAAGAGTGTCAAGCTTAGAATTAGAATTAGGACACGCACCATCTTTTAAGAAAATTAGAGAAGCTCTAATATCAGGACTTGAATCAATTCTAAATGTTGAATTAGTATTTGACACAATAACTGAAGAAGAGCATACAAATGCAATAAAAATTGCAGATGAACTATTTAAGGATGAGAAATGGTTATTTAAGAGATAAGAATAATTCATGAATTAAAGAAAAGATAATTATACATCAATAAACCAATGCCTTTTTGACTTAAAAACAAGAAATAATATTGGAAGAATAAAATCAAATGACAAAATTAACAGTGCAATTGGAGCGATGAGCTGTTGAGCGGTGGAAAACGAATAAGAGGGCTAAGATTCTATTTGGATTATGAGTATGGATCTGAAACGAAAGATCAAATTGAAGATCTTTTAACTATGCATTCTTCTGCAGATGAAATTTTAACTAAAGCAATTTCTGTATTACATGAACAGAATTTTGGTTCTATATCTAAGAGAAGCCCACCTCCATCTTATTCTCAAACATTCACTGCTACTGATGATACAACTAGTAAAAGATTGGATGAGCTATGGGAATTCATCCAAACCATTAAAGAACAAACTAAACCTCCTGTACCAGTTGAAGCAACACAAAATGCCCAAATAAACCATCTACTATCAGATGATCAAAACGAAAAAATACTCGAGAAGATTGATGAATTAGGAATGAGATTTAGCAAAATCCTGCCACAAGAAGAACAATTAGCTGGACAAAAAACTACTGAAATGAGCAAAGAGGAAGTATTACAATTAATTAAACGGATTGATCAATTAGAATCAAAATTAACTCGAGCAATCTCGCAATCTAGAGTAGCAACAGGACCTGTTAGTACAAGAAGAGGTGCTAGAGATTTAGGTGAACCACATAAAATTATAGAAGCTAAACCAATTGATGGCCCAATGCCAGAAGCACAAGATAGACCTTTGCTAGATGATGTTTTAGATACTGTTATTGTTTCTGTTGAAAAGGAAAAATGAACACAGATCTTTGAATCAAGAAATGGATTTTATATCATCGAAATAGGATGAGAAGTTTTCATCTTCTAACATTTCTTCAAGATATTTTTTAGCGATTTTCCTATCAAGATCATACAAAATTCTGCAAACCTCAATGCAATCTTCAATATAATTCTCCTTTCTCAATTTTTTGTATCCATCTTTTAAAGCCTTAATTGAATCTCGCTTCCGTAAAATTCTTGATAATGCCCAAGCAGATTCCTTAGCTTCTCCTTCTTTCAATAAATGCTTCTTTAATGAATCAACCGTAGTAGGCACTTGCAATTTGCCTAAAGCATATGCAGCATTTTTTCTTACTGCTAATCGTGAATCATCCAATGCCTTTAACAAGGTATTTGTAGCACGCTTATCTTTAATCTCACCTAAAGCATAAGCAGCCATTTCTTTAACATTGTAATTGTTATCATTTTCTAAAGCAGATATTAAATGTCTAACACCTTTACGACTTCTTAATCTTCCTAGAGCAAAAGCAGCATTTTGCCTTACTAAATAGTGATCATCTTGTAGAGCTGTGATTAAATCAGTAGTATCAAATTTAACATTGGTAAAGTAAGCCAAAGCATAAGCTGATTCTGCTCTAACCTCAGCACTGTTGTCATTAAGTAAAGTAAACATAAGTGGTTTTAGAGAGCGCTTGTTTTCAATTTCCTTTAGTGCTCTAGCTGTAGCTCTCCTCAAATTTTCATCTGAATGAGAAAGGACCTTAATTAGAGGGGTAACTGCACGATCATTTCCCCATTCTCCAAGCACAATAGCAGCTCTAATACGGATATCTGCATCTTCTGATGATAAATCTCTAATGTATTCTGTTAGTGTTTTTTCATGTTCCGACATTACCTTTTCCCAACAATTGAAGCAATTTACAATTATATCAGTTGTAGATTAATTTTGTTAAATGAACATTTCTAGATAAAGAAGGATGTTTATTTAAATGATGGTAATAAGAATCAAAATTATGGATATCTATAACTTTTAAAAGAAGTAAAGCTAAAAAGGAGTCACGTTTGAGGATTTTAAATGATATCAAAACCCATTCAAGGACTCCTATTTGATTTCGATGGTGTTATTTCTTCAGTCATGGCTAGAGTTGGTTGGCCCTTTTTTCAAGCACTTAAGAATGTAAAGCCAGATATGAAACGTGAATATATTATGGAACGTTATTATATTGCTACTCAACAGCTACTTGCTTCTGATAAAGTCAAACCTTTATATGTCCCAATTTTAGTGCTTAAAATGCTTAATATTGATCAGTTTAGCTATTTTCAAAGGTTAAGATTTCTCATTCAGAGTTTGGTTATGTATTCTAAAAGCAAATTAAATGTTGTACCACAGGAAGGTGCTCAAGAAACGCTCAAAGCTTTAGGAGAAGAATATAAAATGGGATTGGTTACTACCGCAGAACGAAAGGTTATTGACATAGCAAGAGAAAAAATCCCAGCTTTAAATGATTTTGATGTTATTATAACTCGCGAAGATTGTACACAGACAAAACCAGATCCAGAAGGATTAATCAAAGGAATTAAGGGTTTAGGTTTGCATAGGGATAAGATTCTGTATATAGGAGATTTACCATCCGATATAATAGCTAGTCAAAGAGCAAAAATCAAAGTTGTAAGCGTAATGGGTGAGTTCAAAGAAACAGCAAGAAGAGGTTTAGAAGAACTTAATCCAAATTACATCATACCAATGTTAAAGGATTTGCCTGATTTACTTAAAATAATAAATAGCAAAAAATAACATTAAAAACTAATTTTGAATAAAAGAAAAAAGAAAAAGATGAAAAATGAGTTTATGCTTTTAGCAGCTCATCTATATCTTTTTGATTTAAAACTTCGACTTTTC
>JAUVZH010000253.1 GCA_030602675.1 Candidatus Heimdallarchaeota archaeon
GTTGGTTTCTTCCTCATAAAAAGCTCTATAATGATTTGTGGACTGTTCCTTTAATGGATGCAGAAGCACTTTTCTCTAGAAGCAGTGACAGTACAACTTTGCATGTTTTAGGAATTGAAAGTGACAGTTTTTATGAAATCCTACAACTAGACAACAGTATTCCTGAATCATCTAGTTCAGAATTCACAGATGATGCTAAGTATTACAATAAAAAACTTCCAATTGATAGTAAAGTGATTGTTAATTTGGATGGCGGAAGAGTAGTTGGTGGAATTTCAAATCGATTCTGTCATAAACTTCTAGAGACCATTAATGTGAAAAATTTATCAAAAGCTCCAGATATAATCTCTGAGCATATTGATTATTTAATAGGACGAGTAAATGATTTAACTAGTCTGTTTTTGAATGAACCCTCAAAAGAAGTACTAGAACAATTTATTTCTAACTCAATTGAAGGTGAAATCTCATTAATAATAACAATAATTAATGAAACAAATACTGGATTGCTTGACAAAATTATTAGTGTGTTTTCAAACTACCAGTTGCCTTTAGAGGTTCTCTTCTGATATAGTCTGTCCTTTCACAACTGAATCAATTAGTGTTAAGATAGCTTTTACTGAGAATGGTTTAATTAGGTATCCTATTGCTCCCATCATGAGAGCTTTCTTCCTAGCGCTTTCATCTGCACTAACAAAAATAACTTTAATGTTTTTATCAATGACCAATAATTCTTGTAGCGCTGTCACACCATCTTTTACAGGCATTCTATGATCCATGATAACAAGCTCTGGCCATTCTTTTGTTGGATCTTTAAAATAGTCCACTGCTTCTTGACCATCTATTGCAGTATGAATAATTGTATGTCCCTTTAAATTGAGTATTTCTCGAAGTATCTCCTGAATTACTACCATATCGTCTACGATCATTATTTTTGCCATTTGTTACAACTCAATCTTATGATTTATTGTGATTATAGTTTCGAATTTGTTGTAAGTACATCCTATTTCGCTCGAAGTAAGATGTTATTATGACTTGCAGAGCATTATTACTTTATCGAATACTTTTTTTATTATTAATAAGTCACTTAAAAAAAATATTGAATCATGCAAAGTTGAGTAATTTTAGTATTTTAGTTTATAAAATCAGCTTAGTAAAAGTAAAGTAAAGAGATGGGAAAAAGGTTAGTTGGTAACACCCACCTCTTTATTATTAAAACTTTATCAGGGGATACTGCTAAAGTTTTATGCTGCATATTGAGTTGAGAATATTAGCGTAATTTTTTGGTGAACAATAAAGATCTAATTTTCAAGCCAAATCTGTTTTAGTTTTGCTGTCAAATTATCTCTTGACTAACAAATAAGTTTGTTAATAAAAAAGCATTTTAGAGAATTTATACCTTGTATCTAGTAAATCTATCCGCACATTAGTGCGAAGAAAAAAAACAAAGAGAAAAAAAATAGTTTCTTCTGAAAAACTACTTTTCTTTCAGTTTTTGTTTTGAATACTCTAAAAGACCTCCAGCTTTAAATATGCTGAGTGCTTCTCCTTTTAAAGATGGAAATTTGAAGTTTTTATCTTTAATAGAAATTGTTCCTTCTACCAGATCAACTTTAATTTTTTCATCTTTCAGAGATTCTTTATTTTTAAAAATAAACGTAGCTGCTTGTGGGCATAGAAGTAATGGAAAGGCATTATTTATTGCATTTCGATAGAATATACGACCAAACGATACACCAACTACTGCTGCAACACCTGCAGCTTTCAAACAAGTAACTGCCTGTTCTCGAGATGATCCTGATCCGAAATTCTTGCCTGTTATGAGTATATCTCCTTTCTTCACTTCATTTGCAAATGTTGGTAGATAATCCTCCATAGCATGATCAGCCATTTGTTCAGGTGTTAAGGGATCATAAGTATATTTACCTGGAAAGATTTGGTCTGTGTTAATATTCTTATCTTCAAATATCCACATTCTGCCTGTAAATTTCATTAAAAAACCTCCTTTGGTGGTTCAACTATTTTCCCTTCTAAAACAGAAGCTGCTACAGTTGCAGGACTGCCTAGATAAATACTAGTATCTTCTTTACAGCCCATTCTTCCCTTGAAATTGCGGTTCGCAGAGGATATTGCTGTTTCTCCTGGAGCTAAGCATCCACCATATGCACCAAGGCAAGGACCACATGCTGGCACAGCAAGTTCACCACCTGATTCTACTAAGGTTTGTATAACACCTGACTTCATACCTTCAAGTAATACCGTTTGAGAAGCAGGATAAACTAGAAGTCTAACTCCTTTTTTGATTTTCTTTCCTTTCAAAACCTTTGCAGCTGCCTCAAGGTCATCATTTCTACCATTAGTACATGTTCCCAATAGTCCAACATCAACTTCAATTTCAGAGAGTTCGCTTATTGGTGAAACATTATCAACATTGTGAGGTTTAGAAACAACTGGAGTAATCTCATTTAAGTTAAAACTTTCTTCACTAATGTAACTAGCTTCTTGATCCGGTAAGACTTTTTTGTATGGATCTAATGCTCGATTCTCGAGATATTTGTCAGTTATTTTGTCAGCAGGGAACATACCTGCTTTACCATCCATTTCAGCTACCATATTACATAAGGTTAATCTTTCACTTATTGAGAAATTCTCAGTTGCTGATCCATGAAATTCTACAGCTTTATAGCTAGCTCCATCTGAGCGCATTTTACCAATGATTTGTAGAATAACATCTTTAGCAAATACATTAATTGCTAGTTCACCTTCAAGGTTTATTTTTATCGTTTCCGGAACTTTTAACCATGTTTGACCGATAGCCCATATACTTGCTGCTTCTGTTCTGCCTATAGGGATTCCTGCAGCACCAAGTGCCCCATGTGATGTTGTATGAGAATCTGATCCGAAAATTACTACGCCTGGTATTACATGTCCTTCTTGTGCCAATAACTGATGACAAATCCCTGCTCCACAATCATAAAAGTACTTGATGTTTTGTTCGTTAACAAAATGTCTTATTTTCTTATGATTAGCAGCTTTCTTTTCATCTGGGGGCGGCACAGCATGATCCAGTGCAATGAAGATTTTTTCTGGATTCCAAACTTTTCTTGCACCAATTGTTCTGAATTTACTAATAATTGCTGCAGAATTGTCATGAGTGAGAATCCTGTGTGGTTCTACAAAAACTATCGAACCTTCTTCTGGTTTTTTAATTCCTGAAACATTGCTTATTATCTTTTGTATCAATGTTTGTCCCATAGCAATTCACCAATTGTCTTACTAAATCAAATGCCTTTTATCTATAATTTAGTTGATAAATTTATTGTCTAGCTCTAACTTTTGTGGTTACCGTTATGAATCAGCTTTTACTTTGTAGCTATTTACATAGTTTTAAATATGTTTATGTATGTAATTATTATGTAATTATATGTATTACTTACATTAAATTGATAAAGAGGTGAAAAAAATGACTAAACAAGTCAATGCAACTATCCAAGAAAATGTTAAAGAAATCAATAAAATGGAATCAAATCTACAACATGCAATTAACGATTTAATAGATGAAGCTGAAAATCAATCTGAACTAGTCTCTCAACATGTTTCAATGATTGTTACCCACTTAGCAATGGTTGCAGCCTCTTTAAGAGTTAAAAAACAACAACAAATTATGAAGATAAAATAACTGATTGCTTAAAAAGATTTGATTTCCTTTTTTTCATTTATCTCGAGGTGAGATGTAGGTTTTATCTTCAATAAAGACAATTTGAGCATCTATTTCTTGTTTATTAATAAGATCGAAAAGAATCTGTATTGCACGATTTGCATCATCTTGGAAGAAGGAGCTTAAAACATCAAGTGGTAGAATTGTGACATTTGAAAGAACATCATCTATTCTGCATTTTATCATATTATTAATGATTTTATTCGAGAAATTATAACCCAATTTCGAATCAACGACTTCTGAAATCTTCTTGATATTACATTCTTTAAAATGGAAAAGAAAATTGGATATGGAATCCTTAAATGGTTTCTCAAAAACACCCTTGACGTATTTAGATTCTAAGAATGAATTCCATTTAGTTTGATCAACAGAACGAATTAATCCATAAGCAATAATGATTGCATTATAATCTTCTAATAGTTTAACGAATTCAGTCGCATCATCCTTATTTTTAGAAATTTTGTAAATATAGTTATTGACTATAATTTCTTGAATATCAAAATTGTTAACAAAAATCTTCAAGTTAAGATTATGAATTCTATTTTTAGTAATATTTTTGCACATCTTTCCATCAATGATCAATTTACCAAAAAAATCATTGAGATCAAGATTAAGTATCTCCTCATTTTTCGTTGTTGCTGTTCGAGTCAACCATCTGATAATAACCTGCTCAACTTCTTTACTTGGTTCATTGTAGGCTGATTGCAACCCTTCAAGAAAAACTGGAATAAGAAGTTCAGGAGAATTTTCTGATATTTTATTTAAAATTAATGCAGCGCTTAATCTAACTTGAAAATCAGTTGTAACCAATTGTTTTAAGAGATTTGATAATACTCTTTTTCTGAATTTTTTGTTTTTCTTAAGCTTATTAATTAACTCAATAATCAGAATTTGTTTAGTCTCATTATCTTTTTCATCTACGATTTTCTTGAATGATTTTTTAAAAGCAATTTCCATTTGATTTTTTGTTTCTTTGTCTTTAGTACTAGTTTTTGTAGTTAAACTAAGGTATTTGCTTTTAACCTCATTTTTAGGTAACTTAGATATTTGTGAAACAGATTTTCCACTAGGGTTTACTGATTGTTTTTTTTTAGAAATGTTTTTGCTATCTTTCTCTTTCATTTCTAAATCTTCGGTTTTATCTACTTCATCTGGTATTTCAAACATTACAAGATCTTCTGTAGGAATGGGTTGGATTTCAAATGATCGTTTCAAAAGAATGACTTCACCGATTTTGCTAATTAGTTG
>JAUVZH010000264.1 GCA_030602675.1 Candidatus Heimdallarchaeota archaeon
GCAATGGTCAATTTGGTGTATTTCTTCGGATTTGGAGCTCCAATATTATGGTTATTACCAATCATGATGTTTTCAATTTTGATGGGTTTGGGACTTGATTATGATATCTTCCTTGTCTCAAGAGTCAAAGAATATTGTGAAGCAGGAATGACCGACAAAGATGCTATAGCTCATTCGCTTGAACATACTAGTACTATAATTACATCCTGTGGAATAGTAATGGCTGCAGCGTTTAGTTCGCTAATGTTTTCAAATCTTTGGCATATCAGTGAATTGGGATTCGCATTTACACTCTCAATAATATTGGATGCTACATTTATTCGGTTAGTCTTAGTACCATCAATAATGGTTCTACTAGAGAAATTAAACTGGAAAGGACCTAAAAGATTGCAAAAAATACATCGAAATCCAATAGTTCAAGCTACTATGAAAACATTGGGTGATAATCTCGGGATAGAAATATACAGTAGAGAATTGAAGGAAACATTAGAAGAATGCGTAAAGAATTCTTCACAGCAAGCAAATCCGTCTGTATTAATTGACGAAATGATTCCTATTATAGAAGAATCCATTGGAACAAAAAAAATCACAGATGAACTTAAAACAATAATGATTAACTCAATTGACGCTGTGGACAATTAATCAACAAAATTGTTACTTCTCCAAGATGAGAAGTACATTTTCTCTTTTTTATCAGTTTTTTGCTGGTCTTTTCTTTTCAAAAAAAAATTTTGAAAATTTCTTCTATCTGCTCTAAAGCTCTTTTGGCTGGTTGTACTGCTAAACCTGCTCTTCTAGCTTTTTTACCTAAAAATTTAATGCCCATAGTAAAATTAACCGATCTAGCTATTAGAAGACTGCCTTGTTCAGTTCTTATATTCATGTGTCGAAATTTATCTTCAGAATTTACACTTTGTAATGCTAATAAGGAACTTATGCTTTTTATAGTATTGACAAGCATTGCTGCCGTGCCTTCCACATTAATTGATCCTTTATGTTCATGTACACTGCAACATGGTAATCCTTCTTCTGTTGTAAGTACAATATCAGAAGCACCTGCTCTTTCCATCAAAGCACGTAGAATTTTCTCAGCAGTTTCATTTATTGACTCATCTTCCATAAATAAACCTCAATTTAAAGGATCAATCTAAATCTTTCATTATCTCTTAAGTAATTTTTAATGGTTCTATTTAGAAAGAATACAATATCCTATAAAGATTTAATGTTATAACCATTATTCTCTTCGACAAAATTCAAGTCACATTTAATTTGAATTGCAGTTTCTAACTAAAATAACAAAGGATATGCGAGCTCATGAAGGACTTCGTATTTCTTTCTGTCAAAATCTGCTTCATCCAACAATTCATTAAGGAATGTAAATTCATATTCATTTAACGCTACAGGGAAAATTTTCTTATCGATTTCTTCTGTCTTTACTTCCAAGAATTTTAGAATCAATGGACCAAGATAACCAGTTTCTGCGTATATTTGAACAATCCAATGGAAGAATTTCATTAGTTCACTTATTGTTACATTTGGGATAGCATCTACGATAATGTTGTAAGCTGTCATTAATGCTGCTCTTCTTGTAAGATAATCTTTTGTGTCACCTACTTCGATTAAAGGTGGTATCAGATCAATATTTGCCCAACTAGATAATGCCATAATTATAGAATATTGCAAATCTTCTTTGCTTTTCTTCATAATATCTAATAAAATTGGCAGAGAATCATCATGTCCGATTTTACCAAGTGCTTCTATAATAGCAAGTCGTTGAGCCAATGAAGCTTCATTTAATTCGAGGTGCAATTGTTGTATGATATCTTTGTTTGGTTTCTTTTCATAAACTCTAGCAATAGCCATTGAACATGCATTTCTTACATTCCAAGATGGATCTTCTAATCTATCAATGAGCTTGTCAATAGATTCTAAACCTCCAACATCAAGAAGAGTTAAAGCTCCATTAACTCTATCAATTTCTTTCTCTGAAAGAAGACGTTTTCTTGCTCTTCCTCTTTGAAATGCTCTTCTAATAAACGCCATTTTATGCACCTTCTTATTGACTTACAACCTCATCAATCAATACTCTTACAGAAGCTAATTTTGATTGACTCATCTTTTTCAGATGGCTGTAATCTACTTTCTTTCTTGTTTTAGCAGTACCATAGATTGCCTCTGATGGTCTCCCAGTATCTTCTTCATCTTCAGTCTCTTGTTTTTGTTTTTTAATGAAATCCAATAGTTCTTTTGAAATGTCAATTGCACGAGTATATATTGGTATGTCCCATGGTGAAAGAGGGTTTTCGTCTAATTTTCCTACTGAAAGGAGTGTTCCTACAACCATTCTATCCATTTTCTTAAACATTATAATATCTGGAAAACCTGGTGTTGGCATTTTGAAATCCTCACGATAAAGGAGACTATGATTATGTAATATGAGTAATTGTTCCAAGCTAATAGATTCATCATCTATCTCAAAAACATAAATTGGTTTAGCATCTACTTTGACATAACCATAGAATTGAAAAGCTGAGCTTCCAGCAAACCATTGGCCAACATTGATACATTGATTTTTATTTATATATTTAATATAACTATCTAATTGATCCCAAATATTTTCATAAATATTCCAAGTCTTGCGCCAATAACCACTAGTATCAGAATGCCAATAAACATTTCTTGATTGTAAATTTTCTCGAAGTTCCTTGAGAATTTTGCGAACTTCAGGTCCTCCACCAGCTTTGTTTATCAAATCTAAGTCACTTTGCATCTCAAGAGCTTGTTTAATCACTTCTTTAGGTTGATCACTAATCTCTCCAAAACCTATCTCTAAAAGTTTTATTGACAGATTATTAACTGGTGGTCCATAAAGTGGTTTCAGCAATTTTGGTATAGTGCTAAACGGATATTCACCTTTTTCGAGTATCTTATCAGCAATATTTCTGTGGATATAATTTGCAAAAGCTTCAGTTAGAAATCCTGTGAGATTTTTCTTCTTAAGCAAATCAGATCTTTTGTTAATATAGCTTATAATTTCTAACATGAAATTTTGGAATAATGTAACCTTCCTAGATGATTCAGGTGGAATATAGAATTCTTGAACACCAAATGTTGATAGTAATCTAATTACTGCTACCATATCTTGGAAATAAGGCAAACCCCAAGTAATTTGTTTGTCTTCCTTTAATCCATAAGCATTGTTCATAATCAGTTCTTTTATAATCATGTCCATACGGTAGATTTCAGTTTGTATTTCACTATCATTTGAAGCACTTTTATCAGCAAAATAAGCATGAGCAAATGCATGAATAAACATAACTCTTAACGTGAAATCTCTTTCTGGGTTTTCCTTTAATTCGAAGGGTAAACTCATGTAAATCATTGTTGGTTTGCTTGGAAAAATTGTTATGCATTCATCAGGTAGGAAATCTCTTGATCTAGCTTTTCTTAAACTTTCAATCATCTCTTGTGAAAGTACAGCATGTGGACTACCACCTAATTCCATTATTTGATAAAGACTTGAATGTAGTTCGGGGTCGATGAAAACCAGTACTTTGTAATCTTCTGGTACTTCACCAACGAAATCTTCGAAATCTTTTCTAGCTTGATTATAAATTTCAACCAATCGTGGATTGTCCAAGTCTCATACTCTCCGTTACAATAGTCTTTGCTAGTACATCCATCCTTGATGGATTTATAACAATTGGATAAGTAATACCTCGTAATGCTCTTCTAGTATCTTGCCAGATATCAGTTAATTTCATTCTTTCAGAACCAATGAGAAAATACGATACTTTCCATGTTCTACTTTGATCTCTAGTTACATCTCTCAGTAAGCTGTTTAATTCAATGTAACAATTTCTTGTTACAGGATCAATACCATCTCTTTCTTCCTCAAAATAGCTGTGCAAGCTTCTAGATGGGGTAGGGTCATAACCAGGAATCAATTCATTTGGTCTGCCATCTGTTACTATAATAAAGTGAATATCTCTATTTTGTGTATTCTTTTTCACTTTGGCATGATCAATTGCTGATTTTATTGAAGCACTCATAGGAGTTCTTCCTTTAGCTGTAGATGTAAGTAGAAACCGTTCCAATTCGTATTCAGTACTAACAACTCTTCTTCTCTTAGAAATAGGAACTACAGCAGTTCTGAATGCCTTTTGATTTGTTCTTCTTGATCTACCTTGAGACTTAAAGTAATAGAAAATCGCTAAAGAAGTTAATAATGCACCCTCAAGTCTTGAGAAGTGAGTCCCTTGAACAACATTTCTCATAGATTGAGAAGTATCAACAATGAGGTAAATTTGAGCATTGCGATCTTTTTTCATAACAACAATATCATCAATATCAATTGATTTTGGTGGCACAGTTTGTGATGTTAACATTGAATGTTCAAATGTTTTCTTCTTATGGATTTTACCTCTTGGACGGACAATTGTATCAGTTGTTGGTTTTGCAGGCATTTGTCTTGCTAACCAATTACCCAATTGATTTCCTAAAAAATCCATAACTTCTTCTCTTTTAATTCGCATTTTGTGACCAAAACGATCTGTAATTTCAATGTCAGTTAATTCTTCCAAAGTTCTAAGTGATTCACTGAGTTGTTTTTTGTATTCAGCTGTTCCCTCGAAACCCTTAAGATGCTTTTGAATGAAATCCTCAATTTCCTCTTTAGTCTGCAATTCACCCATGTTAACTTTCAATAAAGCATCCGGTAAAGCATTAAAAAAAACAAACACAAAAAAAAAAAAAAAAACAAAAAAA
>JAUVZH010000190.1 GCA_030602675.1 Candidatus Heimdallarchaeota archaeon
GAAATAATTGAACATCCCCCGTCGAAGGAAAGGGAGGGGTTCAATCTTGAGAAAGACAGCTGAAACAATATGTGTTGCTAAAAAACAGCGTTGTCCTTCTCACTAATCAGTTCTATTAGAGTTATTTAAGTACCACGAAACGAAGCTTAGTAGGGGAATCTTTTAAAATTACAATTAGAAACTTCTAATTGTGGTTTTATGAATAACGAAAAGGAAAAAAAAGAGAAAAATACTGTTAATAAAGTCTTACCTTGGATAACATTAATTCTATCAATAACTATGCTAATTCAAGTGATTATTAGTATCTTTCAATATCTAAGGGAAGTTAATCCAGTTTTTTGGGAAAAATTTTTCTTCTGGTTTAGTGTTATCCCATTGTCTACAGCAGGTGTTTTCCTCATTGGTGTGGGCATATTGTACTTTATAGAATGGCTTAGACATAAAGATAAGTGGAAGAACAGAGAGAAAATAGCAAAAGAGTTTGATCAAAAAATCAAAAATGAAATAAGATATGAGGAATTAGAAAGTATTGGCGAAGAAATTATTGAAATTTTACCAATTTTTTTAGAAGCTGAAATTGAAGGAATAAATTCATTCTATTGGCATATGGGATTAGAAATATCAATATGGAAACCTATTACAAAAAGAGGAAAATTTGAACTTTCAGAAGATGAAGAAGAATTTGTCTCCTATATTTACTTGTGTAAGTTTACACAACCTGACAAGCGTACCTTAGATATAGTTGGTTCACCTCATATTACTGAATGGATCGCAAAAGATATTCAAATGCTTAGTGCGGAGATAAGAATGTGGGAAATCATTTTCGAACCTTTAGTGGCAATGGGTTGGGAGAAGATAATTCTCTGTTCAACTTGGAAGAATAAAAAATACATTAGAAAATACTGCTTGCATAAAGACAATACAGCATTAGTTTATTCAATTGAAATGACTGACACAGCATGCAAATTAGTTAAAAGATAACTAAGAAACGAAGATTTTATTACAAAGAAAAAGAAACAAAACATCGGGTTTAAACGATACGGGCTCATAATAGGTCACATTATTATAATGCCTTTGTCAGTTTAAACCCACTAATCCTTTTTAGTGTACCAACTGGATTTGTAGGTCTTCTTACCCATTTTGTGTTCCTTATACTGAACATGCTTATCCGCAAAGAGATTTTGAACTTCACAAATGAGCTTCAGGTAGCGCTCCAGGGTTCCATGATCTAACCCAGACTGTTCTGAGAGAGCATACAGCATCTGCTCTTCCTCAGTAAGAAAATCAGCAATAAGTCGAACAATGTCAAGTCCGCTTTTTCGTTCTTTACCCATTTCGTTGGTCTCCTCTGTTTCTATCAAAGTTCCTTCACCGTTTATTAATGTTATTTTGAGAAAAAACATAAGTGAGGAAGCTATCACTCCTCACGCTCTAAAACTGTTAGAATTGCTGCAAGCAATCGTTGGTAGTGTAAGCTTGCTTGAATACTGGCTCGAATGAACTCTCGGGTATCGATCACCTTGCTGTCTTGCATGGAAACAAGCTTCTCTATGGGTTGTAACGATGTCCTTGCTTCCTTGATTTTTACTTGCAAGTTCTCGAATGCTTGAATACTGGATGTGATTGCTTTGGAACCGTTAGCATTGGAAGGGGTTTCACTTGTTGGTTCTGCTTTTCTAAGTAAGTGTAACTGACCATTCTTGCAGAGCTTTGCTTGCTCCAATCCTTGCCACTTAGTAACTTTGCCGTAGTAGTCGCTAATGTACACTCGAGAGAGTGATACAGAATCACCTTTGCTGAGAATGGGAATGCTACTTTTGTCGATTTTATCGTAAGTTATGACATAGATGAACTGTTCATCAGCTGTGGTTGTAATGATTCCTCTAATACCCCACTCGCTAACGTTGACAGTCTTAAGGGTACCAGTGAGGTCGCTGGAGAAACGACCTTTTAGATCTCCAGCAGTCTTTCGCTTTGTGTCCGGTGTTGTCATCTATTTTCCAACTCCTTGAACGACCATAATTGCTTCCCAGAAGATACTCTCTTCTTGGGATAGGGAACTCATCTCTTGGTGATGAGTCGATAATAAATCCAGTAAGAACTCTCTTGCTACATATCCCATCCTGTAGCGGAATCGTCTCAAGTAAAAATCAATCCTATTTTGAGAGTAGTTTCGAGTTAGGACAATAGTATCAAAAATTGTTTGATTATCCTTCTCCCTAACTTCAATGTTAACATAGTTCTCTCGAGTCTTAGCAACCTGACAAATGTAGGTTTTTCCTTTGTAAACTTGGTACTTTTTTGTGCCGACTTTGAGCTTATCCCAGCTCATTGTTAAAAGGGAAGAATCCTCAAGGGATTCTTCTTCTGCACACTTTCCACATAATGTTACAGCAAAATTGCTTGAACCGTTTTCAAGTGAGAGCATTGGTCTGTTGCAAATGTCACAGATGTAATTGGTCATACTCTCTCACCTATCCAGTTTGAAATCATCCTCATACTTTGGTATGGGATTGCTTGCAGGCATAACAGGTAATAGGAGAACTCTAAGAATGAGTGCTATTTTGTGATAACATAGACCTTTTCCACCGTAAATGCCATGTTGACAAGAACAAGTTAAAAGTGTAGGTTGTTCTCCATTGTCTCTATTCCAGATACTAACTTTTACTAAGTAAGTATCTCCCTTGCTTCCTTTTGTATGAGCAACGATATTGCTATTTGCTATATGAAAATGAGTGATACCTCTATACTTGCCTAAAAGAGCAATTGCTTTGCTTATTCCTCTTTCAGAAACTACCTCTACCATCCATTGTGGTAGAGTCACCAACTGACCTAAGACACTAACGGGTGTCTCTGCCTTTGAGTCTTCTACAGAGCTCATAATGGGTCACAAGAAAACAATACCAACAAGAATTAATAAGTATTTTGGTTATAAGCAAAATATTAGGTTATTACCGAAATACTTAAATTCGAAGGAAGGATAGTAATACTTGTGACCTATTATGACTTCACAACTATCAAGCATTATGAATAATGTCCCCGCAAAGGATGGGAGAACATTCTTTCTATTAGGAACAAGAGGATTTCAATATGAAATCCCTCAAGAGCTACAACAAAAGATGATTGATGTAGCACTAATTGAATTGACAGGTAAAGCTACTTGGGTGGTTTTTTGTCCAGAAGCTTCTGAGAGAAGAACAGAAGACCAAGAACGAACAGTGATTTATCCACTATCACTTTTAGATAGAGAGTCTAAAACTAAGGTCTATGCTATCCTTGATGACTACGGTTCACCCGAAAAAGTAGGACTACCAATTTGTTTAACACAATACGTTTTAACCTTCCTTCTTCCAGAAGAGTATTGATTTTTTTGAGAGAGGGCTTCCTCTCACTGAATTCTTTTTCTTTTGTAAAACACAAAATCTTAAATAGTCACATACTATGAGTGCAAAGGATTATTGGAGAAAAGAGGGTAATGACAAAAAAAATATGTCCACATTGTAAGAAATCCTCATGAATTGGAAAAAGGGAGGGTGAGTCTTTTTTTTTCAAAAGTGCTTGAGAACAGCTCACAAGCAAGAAACTCAAGGGAACATGAAAGAGAACCAAAGAATCCCGTGCAAGCGTCAGCAATCACTGTAAGTGATTGGTAGCGAGGACACGAGTCTGCGACCAGCAAAGATCTGGATGTTTTCGATTCAATTCCTTTTGAATATTTACGTCCCCTTCTTGCTATTCTGAAATTTCACTTCTTTCATTTCTTTTATTGAATTCATTGCCTTATTTAATTCGTTTGTACTCAAATGCTTTGTTATTAGCTCACTGAGTGATGCATATTTATTCTTTAACATAATTTATCCGTTTTTCTATTTGGTTATTGTTTCCAATGTTTTTTTATATACTCTAAATGTTCATTGCCAGAGATTTTGCGTGATTGACCAAAATACCTAACAATAAAAACCTGCGCTCCATCCTCTTTGATATAGACTGGATTAGGAGATGGTTCAACATAAACAATACAGATTTCTTTGTTCTCAATGACCAAGTAATTATCGTGTATTAGGCTACTATAAGGAAAAGAAACATCAAAATTATCTCTAATTACATTCTTTAGTTGATTACTGAAACCATCTTTGTTTTGATTCCTACCTAAAGTAGAATAATCTTTTTCTAATCCTCGAATATCTCCTTTATCCCCTATTCCAATAAACAATAGTCCCCCATTTGTATTCATAAAACTTGCAATTGATTTAGCTATTCTATATTCAATTGTTTTATTTGAAATAGTTCTATTTATATCCCATCTTAAAGATGACTTTAACTCAACTAAATCATTTTCACCTTCAGAGATAATCTGTGACAACAAAACATAGTCGATTTTCTCACGAAGCTTAAGTTTCTCAAACAATGATTTAAATGGTTTTCGAATGGATTTTTCATATAACTGAATTTCTTCGTTTATTATCTCTTTATCAAAATCAAGTCTCTTTAATTGATTTCCTGGTTTGAAAAAAATGTCAGGAATTTCTTCTTCCCTTACCATTATAAGTTCATCACAAGCATTTTGGAAAGCGCTGAGTAAATTTTCACCATAAGATATCTCTTTATAAAATTGTCCTGCAAATTTCCTTGCCCCATCATCAGTAATTGAATCAGACATTGCTATAACACAATCAACACCTTCTAATATTTCTTCAGCAATTAACTCAGAATAACATGCACTAATAAAAACACAATGCAGATTATCCAAACTTTTTGTTTTTTTAGCATCAGCAAATCTGCGACCTAAGTCTTTTGCGGAATAGAAGATAATCTTACCATACTCATCCTCAAAAATAAGATTGCCATTATCAATACCATGACAGGTTATATGTAAAAAATGGGGTTCCAATTTGAAAATTTCTGTTAAATCACCAGGATTAATTGCCCATTTTTGTCTAATCAGAAATTTATCATAAAATCGTAAAAGTTTGCCTTCAATAGTCCGAATCTCTCTTCCTTGTCGCAAAGAATTATCAATAATAGGATTTGCTGCCACAAATAACAATTGAATATCCTTTTTAACATATGATTTTTTGATTTTTGGTTTGTCGATTTCATTTAGTTCTTCTTTGGTCAATTGCTTTTCCTTTGTAATTTTAAGATAGATGTTCTTTGCTTTTTCTCTAACCCTATAACTGTTATCTTTGTAAATAATTTCCTTTAATATTGCTGGGAAATTTGTAGGATTAATTGATTCTATAAAGCCAATAACCATATCCCGAATTTTCGAACTCCTATCTTGTCTTATTGCCTTAAGAAAATGGGGTAATGCCATTTTTTGATCAATAGCAAATAATGCTTTAAGAGCATTTTTTCTTACGTTAACACTTTTGTCATTGTTTAGTAATGTTATTAGATTTGGTAAATCTTTTTTTGTACCCATTATGCTTAATGAAAGAGCAACTTCAGCTCGCACTCTTGAATCAGAATCATTTACTAAAGCTTTAACGATTTTAGTCTTTGATTTCCTTATGCCCATCTTAGTCAAAATACGAACAGCATATTTTTTAGCTAATGCATCATTTGAATCTGGATTTTCGATAATATCCATTAAACCATCTATTATTGTGTGTGAGTTAATATTTATCAATGTTAAAGCTGACTCGATTCTAACCCTTTCAGATTCATCAAGTCTGATTGAGTTTAATAAATAAGGAATAGCTTCTTCTTTAGCTTCGGAATTCAATTTTCTTATTTCATTGGTAGCAAATAATCTTAGAATTTCTGAACTTGGTCTTAAATCTAAGATCAATTCTTGTAAATCAGTATCCTCTTCCTGGTCAATTCTTTCACTTTCCAACACAGAAAATATTTCTTCAATATCAGAGATTTTATAACCAGTTTCTTTTAAATGGAACTTAAGAAAAT
>JAUVZH010000435.1 GCA_030602675.1 Candidatus Heimdallarchaeota archaeon
TTTGTGGATCACCAAATTCCTCTTCAAGCCATTGGTGGAAATATTTGACAGTATACTCATTAAAGTCAATCTTACCAACATTGAAATTATACATCAAACCTGTTTCATTATCAAGTTGGAAGACTATAATGGGATCCTCAAAGAAAGAACCAAGCTCTTCCTTTATTTTTGAAAACCATTTCCAAACCAATTCAATATATTTGGGATGATTTAAACAAACATTAAAATGACTAGGACTCTTATCAAGAGTTCCATCAGCTTTTTTAACAACAACTTCTGGGTAGAGTTCTCCAATCCAAAGAGGAATACCAAAACCTTGATACTCTGAATAAATAAATGGACCAGGACGGAAAATAACAGGTAATTTTAGTTTTTTACAAATATTGAGAAATTTCTTTATATTATGACGAGGGTGTGTTTCACCATCAAAATCGAAATAGTTCTCATAGATTTCATGAAAAATCCAAGGAACATACGTGGATATGGTATTTATTCTTCCTTCCTTCTTTAATAACCGAAGATCCTTTTCCCAATGCTCAGGATCTACTCTGAAGTAATGGTATTCACCTGCACGAATAAACACTTCCTTGCCATCAAGTTGGAATCTACCATCAAACGAAGTTAGTTGAAACACTTACATGGATACCTCCATATTTTTCACGAAAGACTCATTGTTTATACATAAAATGCTTTAATTATCAAATTAAAAGTATTATCATTTAAAAGGTTCTATAATTGGAAAGAAAAAACTTTTGATTAAATTTCTTTAATATTCTATATCCCAAATAGAAGGTTAGACTCATGTCATTTGGTTTCACAGGCACAATCTTAAGAATTGATTTGTCTCAAGAGAAGATAACTCGAGAGCATCCAGAAAAGAATTTCTATCGTAGATATCTCGGTGGAGAAGGATTTGTTGCTTACTATTTACTAAAAGAATTGCCAGCAAAAATCGATCCTTTGAGTCTAGAGAATCTCTTAATTTTCGCTGCTGGACCAATAACCGGAACAACAGTATCTGGAAGTAGTCGAAGTAGTGTTGGAGCAAAATCCCCCCTAACAAATGGGTTTGGTGAATCAGAAGTTGGGGGTTTTTGGGGTGCAGAATTAAAGAAAGCAGGTTATGATGCTATAGTAATTACAGGGAAAGCAAAGAAACCAATTTACCTATGGATTCATAACGAACAAGTAGAAATTCGAGATGCCAGCAAATTGTGGGGAAAAGAAACAGGTGAAGTCCAACAACTGCTGAAAAAAGAGCTGAATGATAAACAAGTAAGAATGGCTCTAATAGGTCAAGCTGGAGAGAATCTTGTAAGATATGCTTGTATTATGCATGGTTTGAGAAATGCTGCAGGGAGAACAGGTATGGGGGCAGTAATGGGTTCAAAGAATCTGAAAGCAGTTGCCATTCGTGGAACCAAACGACCAGAAGTTGCAGATAATAAGAAAATCAATGAATTTAGAAAAATCATGAATGATGTTTACCTAAAAGATCTTGAGCATTTTTCACTTCTGGGAACTGGTGGAGATAGAATGGAATCCTTCATCTGGACTGGTAATCTACCAATCCATAATTTCAGAGATGGTGAATTTCCAACTATTAACAATATTGATCCTCGAACGATGAAGAACACAATTGGATTGAAAATGGAAGGATGTTATGCTTGTCCTATTCGCTGTAAAAAAGTTGTTGAATTCAAAGAACCATGGGAAGTAAACTCAAACTATGGAGCTCCAGAATATGAAGCATTAGGTGCTCTGGGGTCAAACTGTGGAGTTGATGATCTAAAAGCGGTTTGCAAAGCAAATGAATTATGTAATAGATATTCAATGGATGTAATTTCTGTAGGAGTAACAATAGGTTTTGCCATGGAGTGTTATGAAAAGGGACTTCTAACAAACAAAGAAACCGATGGGTTGGAGTTAACCTTTGGAAATGGAAAAGCCTTAATTGAAATAATTGAGAAAATAGCTAAAAGGGAAGGGTTGGGTGATTTGCTAGCTGAAGGAGTAAAACGAGCAGCAGAAAAAATAGGTAAAGGTGCAGAAGAGCTTGCAGTTCATGTTAAAGGGATAGAAGTTCCTATGCATGATCCAAGATTGAAGAAAGCATTAGGATTAGGTTATGCAGTTTCACCAACAGGAGCAGATCACATGCACAATCTTAATGATCAATATTTAACAAATGAATCTGCTATAGAGAAATATGCTCCTCTAGCCATTTATGAAACAATACCCCTTGAAAACCTAGGAGCAAAGAAGGTTCGAGCGCTAATTTACCAAACAAATTGGCGAGTAGTTTACAATTGCCTATTGATGTGTATGTTTCAACCATGGAGTCATCGAGAAATAACAGATATCACTCGAGCGGTAACAGGATGGAACACATCCTTATGGGAATTAGTGAAAGTAGGAGAACGAGTAACAAATATGGCTAGAGTATTTAATATTAGAGAAGGATTCACAAAGAAAGATGATTGGTTACCTCCAAGATTCTTCTATCCAAAAACCTCTGGTGAGTTATCAGAAACTTCAGTAAACCCTAAGCAATTCGAAATTGCTCGAGATATTTATTATAAAATGATGGGTTGGGATGAAAATGGTATCCCAACTAAAACAAAACTTGAAGAATTAGATATTAATTGGGTTGCTGAGCTATTATAATAAATGGTGATTGTTGTGAAAAGCAACCGTTTGAGAATTTCATTGATAAATCTACTAATAATCAGTTTGATAATTGGTTTGTTAGTAAACGATAATAATGGAATATCAACATCACCAATCAAAACGATATGCAATGATTATAGTATTATTTTAATGATAGGCGATGGTATGGGTTTTAATCATGTCAAGTTGGCAAGG
>JAUVZH010000140.1 GCA_030602675.1 Candidatus Heimdallarchaeota archaeon
ATAATTTTTTACCATCAAATTCTTTACTAATTAAGCAATCTATCCAATCTCCATGGGTTTCTTTCAAACTAGCATATTGTTCTTTATACTCTTCTGTTTTGAATTCAGTTATTGTAAAATGATCCATTGAAATCAAATATTGTAAAAATGGGAGGTAGTACTCTATATCTACTTTTTCAAAAAGCAATCTGTCAATAAATTCCGCAGAAACTAATATCTTCTTGTTGAATTCTTTATCAGCTGTCATAGTACTAAGTATCCTTGATAATATCTCAAGACCTTGTTCTAATCCCTCTGGAATTTCATATCTTAAATCTACTTGAATGTCAAATCTATCCGATGTATATTCGTAAAGTAAGCCAATAACCCCTTTAGCTTTGCTGAATCCTTCTGCTAAGGAAACAATTGTTTTTGTGTTATTCTTTTTATCTAGAAAAGTAATCTTGTTGAAAAGATTCAATCTATTGCTCATCAGTAAGTATTGTTGTATTTGTTGCTCGTTATATTTTTCCTCCTTTTCATTAGAATCACTCGTTTTCTCATGCTGATCTTCAATGTTCGGATTTTTTGCATTTAAGGATTCACCATTAATGATCTGTTGAAAATCACCAATTGCAATGAGTAAACCATTCAGCATTTTGAAATATGGTTTATTTTCACTATCTTCTATACAAACAGAAATAATCTTATCTAGAATAAATTCTGCCTTTCCTAAATCCATTGTCGTTTCAGTTATTAGTGCAATACCGAATTGTCTTTTTTTGCGGGTGAAATTAGGGTCTCTTAATGAAATCGCTTTTGCATAAGCTGTTTGTTTTTCAATTTTACGAACGGAAAATTCTGATGCCCTAATTGCCCACATTAATATACTTTCCATTTCAGAATTTTCAGGGAAAATGTAACTTGCAGGTTGCTTTTTTCTTATAACTGGTCCCTTAATAGAATCGAATTCCACTAATACTGCTGTTATATCATCTGTTTGGTTCATTTAAACACCTTGCCACTCAAAGTTAACTCGATTTTTTACCTAACTCTTTATTCCTTGTAATTACTATAGGCAGCTTTTAATTTTTGAAGACCTTTCTTATTTACTAACCGTGTCATACCAATATTCACCAAAGGATTTCCAATAAACAAAGCCAGATAATCATTCTTTGTACAATTGATTCTTGAAATGATGCTGTAATGATTTTCGTTATTTTCTTCTAACAAAATTATCTTCACACCATCTCCTTCCAAATCACTTTGAAAATCTTCTGTTGCAGAGAAAATTTTTGCTACATAAGCAGCATATACTAACGAATTCTCTTCCCCTGTAAAAGACTCACCTATAAGCAGACCATTAGGATCAGTAATTAGAACAATTCTAGCTCTTACCTTTTCTCTTATCCATTCAGCTAGTTTATCAAAATCAATTCTTATTATACCAACATGTTTAGCAATTGCTCTTACAAATGGTTCGTGAATAGTGTCAGGATTCAGTACCGTTGTTTCATATATTTTGAATTGTAGAATTATCCCTGGATACAATTGCTTTAACGGATCCAAGATTTCTTTTTTTATTCTCATCCCATCTGCTGCGTTATTGAGGTCTTGTTTATGAGCAAAAATTAGAAAGTTCTTACAGTCAGGAGAAAGATCTAGTAAGTCTTCAATTGACTTCTGTAATTCTGCACTTGCTTCCTTAAATCTCAAATTGTCTGATGAGTCTATGATAAAAATAAATGTGCTAACATTACCAAAATATTCTTCTCTCATTGAACCATGATATTCATTTAATCTGAGATCTTCTTGTCCAGGTGGTACAAAGAAAATATAATTCTTCTTCAAGAAATTCTTGTTAAAGATTTCCAAATCCTTACTTGGAACTCTTCGGAGTGCAGCTTCAATTGACGTAAATTTCAGAATGTCCTGAATTGAGCTTTTCCCAGCATTATCTAGACCTGCTAAAATTATTTTTTCCGTTTCAAGTTCCAGCTCTTGTTTATGTGTTTGCATGTAAAATCCATCCAATGGATAAAGGGTCATTCAATTATTATGCTTGTGACCTTAGAGTTTCCACTCTAATCACAACTATTCTTAAAATAAGACTTTAAAAATCCCCGATTTTATTTCAATCTAATGGAAAAATATTTGATTAAGTTATTACTTTATAATATAAAAGGATAATAAATATGTGAGTATGTCCGAAAGTAAAAACCAGGGGAAATTCAATATATAGCTGCATCTACTAGATCTGTTCCAATTCATCATGATTTGTATTAAATCATCAAGTTTATATTCTAATTATCTACAATTCGTGTTCGTTCACAGATTATGCCATCGAATTTCGAAAAATAATCTGTTACTAATAGCATGTAGATAGTAGAAATGACTAAATACAATCTTGAAATGCGTTTCTTGTAGTAATATTTAAAAGACGATAAAATACGAAAAGAGACTATCGCTCTTCCAGCTGCGAGAAATTACCTTTTTGGCATAAAAATTGTCCTAGAAGTCCGTGTCAGTGAGGCAAAACTGAATGTCTGAAACTGAAAATGTAACAATAGAAGATAGATGGGTTCTAATAGAGTCAATGGTAAAGGAACTTGGGCTCGTTCGACAGCATCTTGATAGCTATAATGAATTTATTCATAATGGCATGCAATCTGTCGTGAAAGAAATTGGTAGTATTAAACCTGAAATCCCAAATTACTATGTTAAAATTAACAAAATTGAAATGGACCCACCAAATATTAGAGAAGCGGATGGATCATTAAATAATATTTATCCTAGTGAAGCAAGAATTAGAAATCTTACCTATACTGCTCCACTCTTTCTCGAAATGACTCCAATCCGTATTGATGAAGCCGGAAATGAAATCCCTCGAGAAACCTCCAGGGTTTTTGTTGGCCGTATGCCCATTATGTTGAAATCAAAAGTTTGTCCATTAAGTAGAATGACAGATGAAGAACTTATTAAAGCCGGAGAAGATCCCAATGACCCTGGTGGTTACTTCATCGTTAATGGTAGTGAACGAGTTCTAGTTACACAAGAAGATTTAGCTCCTAATAGAATTTTAATTGAGTTGAAGAAATCTGGTAGCGTTACTAGTATGGCCAAAGTCTTTAGCACTGCTCAAGGAGTAAGAGCACCTGTTACTATGGAAAGATCTCGAGATGGAAGCTTAAACATTAGTTTCCCTTCTGTTCCTAGAAAAATACCCTTTGCAATTTTAATGAAAGCTTTAGGTCTAGCTTCTGATAAATCCATTGTAGATGCTGTTTCTGATGAGCAAGATGTTCGCAAGGAATTAATTCCATCTTTAGATGAAGCTTCTGAAGTTACTGATGAAGAAAAAGCTCTTGATTTCATTGGTAAGCGAGTAGCTGTTGGTCAAACAATGGATTACCGTATAAAACGTGCTCGTGAAATCTTGAATAGATATTTACTTAGACACATTGGCGTAAAAGAAGAAGATCGTATTGGAAAAGCCTTTTTCTTAGGTCAAATGGCTCAAAGATTATTAGAGCTTGAATTAGGAAAAAGAAATGTAGACGATAAAGATCATTATTCAAACAAACGCTTAAAACTCTCTGGTGAATCTTTAATCTCATTGTTTAGAGTCGCCTTTATGAGTTTGTGTCGTGATATTAAATACCAACTTGAAAGAACTGCAGTTAGAGGTAGAACCCCTAATATTAAAACTGCAGTTAGAGCTGATGTTATTACTGAGAGATTAAGACACGCTTTAGCTACAGGTAATTGGGTTGGTGGTAAAGCTGGTGTTAGTCAATTGCTAGATAGAACAAACTATATCTCTACACTCAGCCATTTAAGAAGAGTTGTTAGTCCTTTAAGTAGAAACCAACCTCATTTTGAAGCACGAGATCTTCATCCAACACATTTTGGAAAGATTTGTCCAAGTGAAACCCCAGAAGGTCCAAATTGTGGTTTAGTCAAGAATCTAGCAATGGATGCTTACATTAGCGTAGGTATTCCAGTAAAAGAAATTGAAGAATTTCTTTCATCATTAGGTTTTAACGAACTTAAAAATATGAAATCAACTGATTCATGTAAAATATTTCTTAATGGTCGATTACTAGGATCACATCCAAGTCCCAAAAGTTTTGTAAATGACATTAAGAAAGCGAGAAGAAAAGATATTCTTAGTTCTGAAGTAAATGTCAATTATTACGACGATATTCAAGAAATTCAGATTAATTGTGATCATGGTCGAGTAAGAAGACCTCTCTTAATAGCTGACCGAAGTAAGCTCAAGTTAGAGAAGAAACATGTAGACAAGGTTAAATCTGGAGCCTGGTCTTGGACTGATTTGATTCGAAGAGGTATTGTAGAATATCTTGATGCAGAAGAAGAGGAAAGCTCTTACATTGCAATGGAACCTCATAATTTAGAAAGTGATTCAACACATACACACTTAGAAATTGCACCAAGTTCAATTCTAGGTATTTGTGCATCTCTAATCCCATTTGCAGAACACAACCAATCACCAAGAAATACTTATGAATCAGCTATGGCAAAACAAGCACTAGGTATGTATGCTGCAAATTACCGTTTGCGAGTTGATACTCGATCACATATTCTCTTCTATCCTCAGAAACCCCTTGTGAAAACACATGGTATGGATATTATTAATTTTGACAAAAGACCTGCAGGACAAAACATGGTCATAGCCCTTCTTAGTTATGAAGGATATAATATGGAAGATGCAATTATTTTTAATAAACAATCTATTGAGCGTGGTCTTGCTCGTTCTGCATTCTTCAGAAGGTATGAAGCAGAAGAAAGACGATATCCTGCTGGACAAGAAGACAAATTTGAGCGAATGAGTAAAGATGTTCGCGGGTTCAGACCTCCAGAATCTTATGTTCATTTAAGTGCCGATGGTATAGTTGAACCAGAAAGCAACGTAAAAGGTGATGAAGTTATCATTGGAAGAACCTCACCTCCAAGATTTCTTGAAGAATATAGCGAGTTTGAAGTTCGAGCTCCAATTAGACATGAAACAAGTATCAGCATGAGACACAGCGAAGAAGGATTTGTTGATACTGTTATTTTAACTGAAACCAGTGATGGTAACCGTTTAGTTAAGGTTAAAATGAGAGATATGCGAATTCCTGAACTCGGTGATAAATTTGCCTCTCGACATGGTCAAAAAGGAGTTATTGGCTTAATTGCTCCTCCTGAAGACTTACCATTTACATCAGAGGGCATTATTCCCGATATTATTGTTAATTGTCATGCTATTCCCTCAAGAATGACCATTGGTCAAATTCTGGAAACTATGGCTGCAGTTCTGGGATCGAAAAAGGGAACCGTATTGGATGCTACACCTTTTGAAGGAATTTCCTCAGACGAACTTGTTAATGGAATGAAAGAGCTAGGTCTAAACTACTATGGAAAACAAGCTATGTATAATGGTTTAACTGGTAGAAAGTATGATGTTGACATCTTTATGGGTATGACCTATTATCAGAAACTACATCATCTTGTAAAAGACAAAACTCATGCTAGATCTAGAGGACCTGTTCAAATTCTCACAAGACAACCAACAGAAGGTCGTGCAAGAGAAGGTGGTCTTCGTTTCGGAGAAATGGAACGAGATTGTCTTGTTGGTCATGGAGCCGCACTGCTCTTAAAAGAGCGATTGTTGGAAGAATCAGATAAAACAACAATAAATATCTGTGGAGCGTGTGGAGTTATCGCTACTTATGACCGAAACAGGGACAAGTATTTCTGTCCTGTTTGTAAAGGTGAATCAGAAGTATCTCAAGTAATAATGAGTTATGCATTCAAATTACTATTGCAAGAACTATTCTCACTTGGGATGGCGCCAAGATTGATTTTAAAGGATCAGGCATAGAGAGACGGAGGAAAAAAAATGGCATATAAATTACCAAAAATAATAGACGCATTACAATTCGGTTTATTATCACCAGATGAGATTAGAAAGATGAGTGTTGTTCGTGTCATTACTGCCGACACTTACGATGAAGACGGTACAGCAATTCCCTCTGGACTAATGGATAGACGATTGGGTACAATAGACCCTGGTCAAAGATGTAAAACTTGTGGTAATAGAGTTGGTGAATGTGAAGGACACTTTGGTCATATTGAACTCTCCAGACCAATTGCCCATGTAGGTTTTAACAAGAAAATTTACAAGATTCTTAGAGCCATCTGTCGTGAATGTAGTAGAGTCTTATTACCAGAAGAAGAACTCTACAAGCTTAAACAAGAGCTTACTAAATATGAGAAGCGTTGGGACCAAATAAATTCTGCTTATATTAATGAGATTCTTAAGAAAGCCGCTAAAATTGAGACATGCCCTCATTGTCAAGCATTACAATCTAAAATAAGATTGGAAAAACCAACTACTTTTTATGAAGAAATTCGAGTTAGTAAGAAAAGCAAAGTAACTGATCGAAAGAAATTATCTCCATCTGATGTTAGAGATCGAATGGAAAGGATTTCAAATGAGGACTGTCTAATTTTGGGAATAAATCCAGTACATGCAAGACCTGAATGGATGGTTTTAACAGTTTTACCAGTTCCTCCAGTTGCTATGAGACCAAGTATAACTCTTGAATCCAGTATTCGATCAGAAGATGATCTTACTCACAAACTTGTTGATATTATTCGTATTAATCAAAGATTACGAGAAAATATTGAAGCTGGTGCTCCTCAGCTCATCGTAGAAGATCTTTGGGAATTGTTACAATATCACGTAACCACATACTTCAACAATGAAGTTTCAGGTATTCCTCCTGCCAGACATCGTTCTGGAAGAGCATTAAGAACCTTAACTCAAAGGTTGAAAGGTAAGGAAGGACGTTTCAGAAGCAATCTATGTGGTAAGCGTGTTGATTT
>JAUVZH010000337.1 GCA_030602675.1 Candidatus Heimdallarchaeota archaeon
CCCCAAAGAATAGAATATGGATTAACACTAAAAGTATCTCGAAAAGCATTTGCCCAATGAACAATTTCATGATCGTCAAAGATCGTTAAATCGTCTTTTGGATTTTTACTAATGTTTTCTCCCTCTAGTGCTTTCTTTTTATTTTGCATATACTGTTGTTCCTTTTAGGATAGCTTACTCTAAATTTGATACAATCTTATTATTAATTTTCTTGAAATTCAATACTCAAATCAATGATACAAATCTGCTTTGTTTATTATCGTCGGCAAATTATTTTAATTCTTCTGAATATTTTTTTGTTTTTATATTACCTAGAATCTGAGAGTTTAGTTAGTATTAAAAAGGAATAGCTCAATAATACAATAGATTAATGCAAAGTATTTCGATTGTTTGAGAATATGTCGAGACTTTGGAGTGAATACGATGGGTAGTACTCAAGAAGTATTATTTGTAGATGGGATTACAAAGATTTTTGGCAATCCTAAATCTGAGCATAGTGTTTTAGCTTTAAATGAGATTTCGTTTTCTATTAACTCAGGAGCTAATTCAATTCTTGGTCCAAACGGTGCAGGTAAAAGTACTTTATTAAAAGTACTACTAGGATACATAGGAGCAACATCAGGAGATGCACAGGTTCTTGGATTTGACATTTTCAAAGAAGGAAAACAAATTAGAGAACGAGTTGGCTATATGCCTGAACATTATACTTTGATTCCTGGTGTCAACGCGGTTAAACAAGTTTCGCTCTTAGGCAAAATAGCTGGTTTGCCAAAGGCAGAAGCGATGCAAAGATCACATGAAACATTACAATATGTTGGATTAGATGAAGCACGATATAGGAAGGTAAACGAATTTTCAACAGGTATGCTTCAAAGGTTAAAACTGGCTCAAGCACTTGTTAATGATCCAGAATTAATATTTCTAGATGAACCAACAAATGGTCTTGATCCAAAAGGTAGAATTGACATGATTGCACTTATTAGAGAAATAAGCAAAGATCATGGAATAGACATCATCGTCTCATCTCATTTACTACCTGATATAGAAGCCATGTGTGATTATGCTACTATAATAAACAGAGGGGAATTAGTTACTCAAGGAAGAATATCAGAATTAACTGGTCAAGAATCTTTGAGTCAAGATCAAAAAGTGATGAATGTTAGAATTAAAGGCAATTTAGAGGAATTTTTGATTGGATTAAAAGAAATTGGATTGCAATTTAGAGTTGAAGATAAAATAGTGAAGGTTGATTTTTCTGATGAACTTATCAGTCAGAAAATCATTGAAATAGCATATAAAACTGGTGTTCAGATTAGAACTATGACTCCTAGAAAAGCAATTTTGGAGGATGTTTTCGTTCACAGAATTGAGGATGATGTGGAAAATTCTAATGTAAGCAAACCATCAGGAGGTAAATGAAGTATGAGTGTTTTCGATAAAAGTTATAGAAGATATAAAGGTGAATTAAAAGGTAGATGGTTCAAAATATGGTCAATTGCTACAACGACTTTTAGGGTGCAATTTTCAGGCAAAAAAATCATTTTTCTATTAATACTTTGCAACCTCCCCATGATTGCATTCACATTAATGATAGTCTTTACTGCAATATTCTTTCCACAAGATTTAACTGAAATGCTTTTGGGTATGTTTGGAACACTAGACATCGCTATGTATACAGTGATTAATTTTACCTTTAATGCCGGATTGATTTTTCTACCAATAGTATTCATAAGTGCTTTAAATTCGGGAACTATTGCTAATGATAAGAAACATAATAGTTTGGCTCTTTATATGGCTAAACCAATTGACAGAATTGACTATGTATTAGGTAAGACAATCTCAGTTTACATGATCTCATCATTCGTAACTCTTATTCCATGGTTAATGTTTCTCGTTTTATATACATTATTAGCAGGTTCCACACAAATACAATTTTTAGACACTTTATGGGTTTATTTATCAACAACAGGTTCTGCTTTAGTGGTAATACTTTTCTTAGGATCAATAGTATTGCTTTTCTCATCATTTAGCAATCAAAGTGTTCTAGCTGGAATACTTACGATTATGATTCTGTTTCTACCTGACATTTTGGTAACCACTATTTCAGACGTTCTTGATGTAAGTTGGATAAATTACTTATCAATCTCTTCACTGCTAACTTCAGCGATTTATTTAGTATTTGGAAAGCCGGAATTTGAAAGCCTTTTTGGTTCTAACTTCTTTGAATCTGATATCAGTGGTGGAATATCAATTGTTATACTATTAGCAGTTGCAGTAATATGTATCCTTTTCACAATAAACAATCTTTACAAGGAGGAAATTGACTGATGAAGAGTTACTTTATAGAAACTTATGATTTAAATAAATGGTACAAAGAAGTAATGGCTCTCAATAAAGTAACAGTTAAGATTGATAGAGGTGTTGTTGGATTATTGGGTCCAAATGGTGCTGGAAAATCAACTTTCTTGAATATCGCTACATCGCAAATCAGACAAAGCTCAGGTGAAATTTACATTGAAGGACATGAAGTTTGGAATAATCCTACAATTCTAAAACGGTTTGGTTTTTGTCCAGAGCAAGAGAAATTATTCGAGTGGATGACTGGTCGCAAATTCATCAGAGATTTAGCAAAACTAAGTGGTATTTCAAGAGAAGAAGCTGAGAAAGCAGCTTTAACTGCAATTGATCTAGTTGGAATGAAGGATAGCATGGATAGAGCAATTAGTGGTTATTCTAAGGGTATGAGACAAAGAATAAAAATTGCCCAAGCTATTGTTCATGATCCTGACATTCTATTTCTTGATGAACCATTACAATCAACCGACCCATTAGTCAGAAGAGAATTAGTAATTTTGATTCAATCTCTTGGTCGCGATTTTGGTAAAGATATACTAATCTCAAGTCATATTCTTCATGAGGTTGAAAGAGTTACTTCTAATATCTTGTTAATTTTTGCTGGTAGAGCAATTGCTAAAGGAGATATCAGTGAAATACGAGAACTTATGGACAAATATCCCCACACAATTAGGATTAGAACTCCTGAGAGAAAGAAATTAGCTATCGAATTATTAGATTACGATTTTGTTCAGAATATCGAAATGGATGTTTTGAATAAGGAGTATATTAGTATCCGGACTGCTGAACCGGATGCATTTTATTGCTTAATACCAGAAATTGCCATTGAATCAAAAATTGAAATTAGTGAAATGACAAGTTTGGATGCAGGCTTGGAAGCTGTATTTGAATATCTAACAAAGGGAATGTGATGAAAGGAAGGTACGGAAAATGAAAGAACTTTACACAAATCTAACTCAATTTGAAAAGAAACATAGTTGGACAAGTCGATTCAGAACTTTATATATGCTTTACTTGAACAAGCTCTGGCATAAGTTAGTAAAAGACAAGAGAACTTGGATATTTAACTCATTAATGTTATTACCAATCATCGCAGGACCAATAGTTGCCTTATCAACTAGATACATTTCAGCAGATGATTTCTACTCTTTGTATTCAGACATTATGTTCTTAGGTTATTTTGGAATAATCATTCCATTGTTTACTATGTACATTGCATCTATGATGTTTAATGATGAGAAAAGTGATAAGTCAATTACTTACTTAACATCTCGACCAATTCATAGATTTGAATTGGTTATTGTGAAGTATCTTAGCTATTTATCAATAATCCCACTATTTTCTATAATAGCAACAGGACTAAATTACTTTTCATTCGCTGTATTATCAGGATTTCAACATTTTGATATGATGCTTTGGTTTTTACTTGCAGCTTTTGTTTCATCAGCTGTATATGGTGCTATATTCTTATTCATCGGATTATTATTCAAGAATCCTTTGTGGTTCGGATTATTCTTTGTTTTTATATGGGAATTTGTCTTTGCAAGT
>JAUVZH010000216.1 GCA_030602675.1 Candidatus Heimdallarchaeota archaeon
TAAAATCTTTCCCTCAGTTCGCAACAAATGAATAGAAGAGATATATTTAGTGTAAAAGTTGAAGAGCTAAATTCACATTCATTAGTATGTAAATTAGAATGAAATATAAAAAATAATGTGGAAAAGCATCAAAATTTTAATGAACAATTTAAATTTGATGCATCCATAATAAACTTCTATAAACGTTTTTAATTCTCTTTTGTAATTCTTCAACTGCTTTAGTTTCATTCATCTTTTCTAAGCCTTTCAAGACTTTACGACAGTAATCGCATTCCTCACCATTGGAGACTTTCTTGTTATCAATATCTAAGATTACTTCTGATTCATAATAGTCTCTCAATCCTTGAGCAATACCTATGACATCGTAATCACGAGGATCGACAAAGGTTTCGGTAAACCAACTAATTCGTAGTTCCTTTTTATGAACGAACAATTTTAATGTAGCAATTGCAATTTCCATTAAAGCTAAATCACCAACAACAATGACGGTTTTACCAGTCATTACTGGTTTCATTACATACTCTAAATTATTACCAAATGTTTTGAGCAAAACAGTAACACTGGCTCTAGCTTCAGGTCTTGGTAATGGAGAAGCGGCAGCTGCAGTTGTTGATACGGCTTGTGCGGTTGTTACAGCTGAGGTTCTAGCAGATGCTTCTTCTCTACTTGATCTTGCAATTGTGGATGAACGATGTTGTCTAAGTGATAAATTTTTATCAAGTAAAAGAGTAATTACATGATCATCATGTAGATAAGAAACTTGCCACAACCCACCTACTTGCGTCTTAAGATCATCTACATAAATTGGTATGGAAATATTTTTTCCGCAACCTTTACAGTTAAGAGCTATTTCTTTTAATGGTACCCTGGCAGACAATATTTTACAACTCCGACTAATGCCAATAATATGAATTTTTTAATATTCGTATATTATTAGTTAGTGCTAATGTTTTAAAGTCTTATGACAAAATCTTCCGTATTTCTAGGAAGAAGATTACCTTTTATTTATTACTTTATAGACATTGAAATACTAACTATTAGCTAAGTACTATAAGCTATTTTTACATAAAATAAGTCTTTTTTTTACGGCAAATAACCAATAATTCCCAGGAAGACAAGACAAAACCAAAGTAGAATGAAACAGTCGAAGCTAAAAGCTTCTTACAGCGAAATATTAGCTTTGGTAAATCTTTAAGTTTATATGGAAATGACTTGACTTCTCGAAGAGTCAAAATTTTACAAACAATAATAACAAAACACATAGCAATCAAAAAGATTTTAAAATAAGATTAAGGGGAAATAAAATACAAAAGTGCCGGCATAGCTCAATCTTTATGGTTGTTACCATATAGAGGCGTAGCGGTAGAGCTCTCGGCTGTTAACCGAGTGGCCACAGGTTCAAATCCTGTTGCCGGCGCCATTATCTTCTTTTGTCTAAAATTCTTCATCTATTTCATGTAGTATCTCAATTGCTGCTTCAAGTTTATTATTGATGTAAAATCTTAGTTCTCCATAATTCTCGTCTTCTAATATTCTTGAAACATCTATAGATGCATCTTTAAGTGTTCTATGAGCTTGCTCTATAAGCTCTCTAATTTCCTTTGGTTCCTTTAGTACAGATAATTTTGGGCCTACAAATAGTGAACCATTATCCATAGCTCTAACAAAAAAGAAACTAAAATGCTCAGTCATCAGTATTCTTCCTTATATGATATGTTACTTCTATCCATTTTAAAAAATTTTACTAATTATTTCTGAATATTCATATAAGGCGATATGCTTTTAGATGATTAATTGAGAGATTTTATTTGTTATTTAAAATGTCGGTATTTTACGATTAGGCAGGTATTTAGAAAAATGTCTACAGTAGAAGAAACGAATATACTATCAGAACACTCCCAAAGGGAAGTTGAAATATTAGAGACTTTAAAATTAATTGAAGGATCAAACCTTTGGACAATAACCTATCGTCGAATGAAAAAAGATCAGTTGGGAATGTTTGGTTTTGGCATAGTTGTTCTTCTAGTTGTAGTAGCAGTTGTTGCTTTTCTTTTAATGCAATATGATGCTTTGTTTGGTCTTCAAAATCCAACAGGTGATCCTTGGGATGTGCATAATTACTTTATTGAAGTATGGATTCCAGGTACTGAAAAATACATTCGTTTAATTGCTCATCCACGACATATAATAGCTGGTGATGAGGGATTAGCTCCCAATTCAAAATATCCTTTTGGTACTGATCTATTAGGACACGATATTTTCTCTAGAATGATTTTTGGCACTCCACTTTCTTTAGCTTTAGGTTTGTCTGGACAAATGTTTACTAGTATTATAGGAACTTTTGTTGGTGCTATATCTGGCTATTATGGAGGATTTTTTGATGATATTGTCCAAAGAATAAATGAAATAATCATTGGATTACCTGATTTTATTCTATTCATTTTTGCAGTTGCACTCTTTAGAGAAGTTTCTCTAACAATTCCAGGAGGTTACTATATTGTAGTTCTAACAATTCTTTCACTTATTAACTGGGGTGGAACAAGCTTGATTGTTCGAAGTACAATTTTGAGCTTAAAGGCTCGTGAATTTGTAGAAGCAGAGCGAGCACTTGGTGCAAGTGATGCCAGAATTATTTTACGGCATGTAATACCAAATGCATTATCACCAATAATCATCATTACTACTTTAGGGATAGCTGGAACAATCATGAGTGTTACAGCTTTAGCCTTTTTCGGTTTTGGTGATCCTACTGCAGTCTCATGGGGTGATGATCTTGCAAGATATAGAGACCAATTACTTACCCATTGGTGGATGCCTACTTTTCCAGCAATGATGGTATTCATCACGATGTTAGGTTTTAACTTAATGGGTGATGCATTACGAGATGCATTAGATCCAAAATTAAAGTGATAAATACAAAAAGGTGATTTTATTATCACCTCATTTTCTTTAATAAAAAGTTACTATTTTTTTCTTATTTGAAAGTTCATAAACATTGTTCTCTGAAATAGGAACTTTAGATGTAAAATTTAATCTGCTACAAAATTCGATGTCTTTTGCAAAACCTAAATCAATTAGTTTTTGACCGTGGTCTGTTGCTAGAAGAATTTCTTCAATCGATAAGTTCTTCATATGCTCTTCTAATAATTTAATTTCATTTTGAGTCTTCAATTCAAGCTTCATTCCTACTTTGTTAAACTCTCGAGCAATAAGCAAGGCACCTATTTGGTCTTCTGTTATAGTGTTATCAGTTATAGGTCCATGTGTAAAAGTTGGAACTATTACTACTGTTAATGGATTATTTTTTGTTAATTCTATACATTTCTTAACAACAGCTGCAGCATTCACAATAGAACCTATTATGAGATATTTAGAACCAATAGCATCTACTATTCTTTTTGCACCAGTTGATGAAGTAAATGCTGCTACTTCTTTGGCAAATGAGGTTTCATTAAAAATCTCTGTTGGGCTATTACCGTAATCAAATCCAGAAAGTTTCAAACATCCTCTTTCTCCCATAAGCATTGTTTCTAATTCTTTCTGAGTTAGTCGAGCATCCTCAACCTCTTTTGCGACATAAAACTTCTTTATGCCCTTTTGCATTGCAATAGGGATAGTTGTACTAGCTCTTAGAACATCAACTAATATGGCAATTCCTTCTTTATTTGAAGCAAGTTTAGATCCTTCTATATTTCCTCTTATTAAAATTTCCAAACAAAGCACCAACAACAATTCTCATAATATTCCCTTATAAGGGATAGTATGATTTTAACAAACTGATACTTTTTTTCCTCTAAGATAGAAAAAATGAAAAAGGGTAAGATATTTTGTTATCTTGAGAATTAAACCAAATAACGTTAGGATAGTTGAATCTGATAACTACACTGTTATTGGATTATTTAGTTAGCATATAAAGTACAAATGTAGATTGACATAAGACATTGGTGCAAGAATTTGTGACTCATGGAGGAATTATTTTGACCTCAAAAGATGATATTAAACTTTTACTGTTGAATAAGAAAGAAGATGAAATACTACAGCTATTAAAAAAAGAGAAGAAGACCATAAGTGAATTATTAATAGAGATAGCTACTGATGATCCAGAATGGAAAATCCGTAGAGATGCTGTAAAGATACTTGGGAAGGGTGGGATAGAGCAGAGCATTGATTTATTGGGTAGAATTTTGCTAAAGGACCATCTAACTGTAATGCGAAAAAATGCTGCAAAAGCATTGGGATCAATAGAGAATCCTGAAAGCAAGAAACCATTACTTGAAGCATTAAAAACCTCCAAAGATCCTTCAATAATTATAGAAGTAGCAAAAGCTTTAGGGAATTTAAAAGTAAATGAAGCAGTAGATCCATTAATCAAAATGCTAGAGTCTAGTAAAGATGGTGAAATCAGGGAAAATGCAGCAGAATCACTTGGTTTGGTTGGTAATCCAAAAGCTATAGAACCGTTACTAAAAACAATGAAAAGCGATAAGGAAGATTGGGTAAGAGGGCAAGCAGCAGAAGCTTTAGGTTTGATAGGAGATACAAAAGTTGTTCCTGATTTGATTTCAACTCTTGAGAAAGATACAGGAATTAGTGTTTCAGTAAAAACAGCAACTGCATTAGGACGATTAAAAGATTCACAAGCTGTAGATTCATTAATTAGCTTTCTGCAAAAAGGCCAAAATGCTGAGAACAGACGAGCAATAGCATATGCATTAGGAGAGATTGGTGATAAGAAAGCTGCTGAAGTCTTCTTAGATTTGCTTACTGATGAAGATGAGACTGTTAGATATTGGTCATGCCTTTCTTTAGGTTTTATGAAATATAAGCGGGCTGCCAATCCAATCCTTGATGTATTAAAGGATGATAGTAGTGTTCGAGTTAGAAGAACAGCTGCATTATCTGTGGGTCAATTAGTACCTAAAACCAAGAAATGTGTAAAAATGCTTCTCGAATCACTTGAAAAAGAAGAAAACGTTGATGTTAAAGAAAAAATTAAGCAGACAATAATGCGAATCGCTAAAGAACAAGGATATAAAGATGAAAAAGAGATGATAAAGAAAATGGAGATAGATACAGAATAGATTAATTTTCTCCAAACTATATAAGCAGAAGAGAGATTTTCTCTCTTTTTTCTAAAGTTCTTAAGAATCCAAGAGAAAATCAAATTAGAAGAAAAGGATAAAAGCAATTTTTAATATTAAACAATTCATGACTGTTCAAGAGCTATTTATTACTTCAGTTGGCATTGATGTAGGTACATCAACCTCACACATGGTTTTTTCAAGATTACATCTAGTAAAACAAATGAGTCGCACATCAAAGAAATTTGAAATCGTTAACAGAGAAATACTCTATCGTGGTGGTATCCATCTTACACCATTAATTGATCATGAAACGATTAATTTTGATGAATTATCAAAGATTTTTCAGAAGGAATTTGTCAAAGCAAAAATTACTAAAGAGGATATTGATACTGCTATAAACCTGGGTTTGGGTCACCCTATGGGTCCACTAACCCTGCTAGACCTTATTGGTCTTGACACCGCCCTCTTTGTCGCC
>JAUVZH010000043.1 GCA_030602675.1 Candidatus Heimdallarchaeota archaeon
AAACGTAAAGATGGGAATGTACGTTGGTGGTTGCAATTTAATATCGGTTCATATGACATAAATCAAAATCTAGTGTCTGTATCAATTGTTATTGTTGATAACACAGAAACAAAAGAATCACACTTTAAATATCAGAATTTATTTGAAAACGCTTTAGTTGGTATGTATCGAACTAATATCCAATCTGGTGAGATAATTGAAGCGAATGAAACTATGGCCAAATTGTTTGGTTGTTCAACAATTGAGGAATTCAAACAGTTCAGTGCTGGTGAATTTTATCCAGATGAAAAATCCCGAAACGATATTTTGCAGATATTACGAAGTGATGGTTTTATAAAAGGTTATCAAATGAGATTAATTGGTAAAGATAGCAACCCAATCTGGGTAAGTCTTTCTGCCAAAATATTTTCAAAAGAAGATTATATTGAAGGTGTTATGATAGATATCTCTGAACAGAAGAAAGCACAAGAAGATCTTTTTAAAAGCGAAAGAGAGTTAGAGCAAGTTTTCGAACATAAAGCAACAGCTACAGTAATTGTAGATGATGATATGACAATTTTAAAGTGCAATGAACAGCTAGAAATAATGTTAGGTTATACAAAGGAGGAACTCGAGGGAAAGAAAAAATGGCCTGAATTTATTTCTCCTGATGATTTGCCAAAGATGATTAAATATCATAAAATGAGAAGAGAAAAGGGTGGCAAAGCTCCTGAAACTTATGAAGCTAGGTTAATAGATAAATATGGGAATATTAGGGAGTTAATTATTTCTATTGGATTAATTCCTGGAACAACCAAAGGTGTAGTGTCTTTGCTTGATATCTCTGAAAGGACAAAGGCAGTAAATGAATTAAAAAGAGATCGAAAAGTATACCAAATAATTGCAGAAGCAGCCGTTCAGTCAATAGATATTCGTGATTTATGTCAGAGAGCTCTAATCGGTCTTGTGGAAACATTAGGGTATGATTCAGGATTAATACGAATTTATTATGAAAATGATAAAGTCTTATTGCCAATGGCTGATTATGGCTTAAAAGATGAAGCAAAGCTATTACTAGGTAACGTTTCAATCGATAATACTGATTTACCACTTACACAATTCTTAGGGAAAGCTATTTTTGCACCGGATACCCTCGATCATGAATTTCTAAAAACAACTGATATTTATAAAAAATACAAATATCGTTCATTCGTTTCTTGGCCAATTTATACTGCTAATAAAAAATTCTTGGGTTCCATAGAATTAGGATCATATAAGAAGATGAATATTCATGAAGACGATCGAATATTTTTTGAAAATATTTCCGGAATCTTCTCAACAGCTATTGAAAGGAAATTAGCTGAGGAAGCTCTAAGAGAGAGTGAAAGTCAATACAGAAAACTTGTTGAGTCTTTACCTCAAAATTTGGGAGTAATTTTACTTCAAAAAAATGAGATAAAATATGCAAGTCCAACCATCTTCAATATGCTTTTGGTTAATTCAATAAAAGATATTATAGGAGCTGATCCTATGCATTTCTTTTCTCAAAAAACCCAAGAGCAAGTTGATAACTACATAAGCAGTATCTATGAAACTGAAACAAAAATCCCAATTTTGTATGAAACTATTCTTCGTAGAACTACTGGAGAAGAATTTCCTGCTGAAATTTTTGCTACTCTTACTTCTTTTAGAGGTGAATCTGCTGTCCAAATTCTTATCTGGGAAATTACTGATCGAAAGAAAGCTGAAATAGCAATACGAGAAAGTGAAGAAAAATACCGACGCTTAGTTGAGACCTCACCATCAGCTATCGTTCTCTTTGATCTTAAGGGTGAATTACTTTTTGTGAATAAACAAACTGTACTATTGTTTGGTGCTGAAGATGAAACTGATTTGATTGGTAAAGCAATTTATGATGTGATTGCACCTAAAGACAGACCTAAAGTTGAAAAAATAATGGGAACAGTCATAGAGGGTGGTTTAATTCGAAACTTTGAGTTTACATTTATTAAAAGAGATGGTACGCCATTTCAAGGTGAAGTTAGTGCTTCTGTTATTAAAGGTCAGATGAATGAACCTAATGCAATAATAGCAGTAATGACTGATCTTTCAAGAAGAAAAGATATTGAAAGACAAAGAAGAATGTTAGTTAATATTGTTGAAAATAGTAAAGAAGTGGTCATTTCTGCAGATGAAAGTGGTAAAATAATCTATGCCAATGCTCCTACAGAGGAAGTATTGGGTTATAAACCAGAGGAGCTAATTGGTGCTCAAATTTCCATTCTTGCTCCACCAGGTGGTGAGCAAGTTCAAGCGAATATGCATAAAAGTACACTAACAACTGGGAAAACTACCTTTGAAACTGTAAGAAAACACAAAGATGGTTCATTAATTCCAGTTATCATGACTTTAACGGTAATACAAGATCCTGAATCTAATACAACTACAATTAATGCAATTCTAGTAGACATATCAGACCTAAAGAATTTGGAAGCTACTCTTAAAGATCGCTCTTATGAGTTAGAAGTTTTAAACAAAGTGATTTCTGCTGGATATATTGCTAGAAATATGGATGAATTGTTGGATTTCACATTAACAACAGTATTGAACTCCTTAGATTTCAATGGAGGGGCTATTTATTTTGTCAATGAGGAAAATTCAAAAGCTGAATTACATAGATCTTTAGGTTTTTCAAATGCATTTACTGAGAGTGCTAAGACACTTCCCATTAAAAGCAAAGCATTTAGAAAACTGTTCATCGATGGAAAAACCATTTTTGTTGAGGATTATATGGGCAGAAGTGACGGTCATAAAGAAACTGGAATTAAAACCCTTATTGGTGTTCCATTTTTCTCGAAACAGAAAGTAATTGGCGGTCTATTATTAAGTTTAAAGGAAAAACGAGTCATATCAAAAGATGATTTAGCAGCACTTGAAGCTATTGGTAGAGAAGTGGGAACAGCTGTTGCTAAAATGCAAGCAGAGGAAGAACTTTTAGCATCTCAGAAAAATCTACAAACCATTTTTGATACTATGGATGATTTCTTCATAGTATTTGATAGTGAAACTGGAGCAATCTTGAATGTCAATAAAATAGTTCAAGAAAAACTTGGCTATACAATTAAAGAACTTCAAAAAATGAGTTTCTTTGATTTATCAACAAAAGGAAAAAGGAAAGAATTTGAATCTACTATTAAAAGAGTTATTTCCGGAAAAATCAAGAATAGTTTTCTTATCCTAGAAGGAAAATCAGGCAAGAAAATCGAGGATAATTTTGTTTTTTACAACGCTAAATTTATTAAACGAAAAGTTGTTATCGCTCGTTGTGGTTAGTTTGTAGTTATTTCTAAACCTTTTTTTTGAATTATCCTCAATCAAAACTAAAATAAATCGTATTACTGTAGTTACATAATTGAAATAATTGTAGTAAACTTTTGAAAAATTAAATTATTGCTTGTATAATATGGAGTGACATTCTATGAAATCACAAATAAAGATCCTACACTTGGAAGATAATGAAAATGATGCTATGTTAGTAAAAGAAACGCTACTAATGAAAGACATAAATTGTGAGATTATACATGTTGATAATAAAACTGATTTTATTGAAAATTTAGAAAAACAAAGTATTGATATTATCTTAGCGGATTACAATCTCCCTTCTTTTGATGGTTTGGCAGCTTTAGAGCTTGGAGTACAACTTGCTCCTAATGTACCATTTATTTTTATTTCTGGTGTTTTAGGAGAGGAACTTGCAATTGAGACTCTAAAAAGAGGTGCTACAGATTATGTAATAAAATCACGATTAGAACGATTAGTTCCAGCTGTAGAGCGAGCATTACGTGAACAAGAAGATAAAGCACAAAGAATTAGACTTGAACGCGAAATTGTGGAATTAGAACAAATGATTGGTGAATTGAAGGGTACCTATGATCAGCTAACCAAACGAGTAAGAGGTTTCCTTAAAATTGAGCTCCCATCAGGAAAATACTCAATTGTTGACAAATTTCTTGAGGACTTAAGTGGATATCAAATAAAAGATTGGCAAGAAACTCCCAATTTCATATCTCAATTAATACATCCAGATTTTAAAGAAAATTACATTGAAAATATCGAGCAATTTAAAGATGGCATTGTTCCAAAAATGCTTGAATACAAAATAATGCGAAAAGACGGAGAGGAACGTTGGTGGCTTCAGTTTAATATTGGAGCTTTTAATGCTCAAGGTAAATTGACTTCAGTTTCAGCAGTAATCATAGATAATACAGAAGATAAAGAAGCACAAGAAAAATATCAAGATCTTTTTGAAAATGCTCTTACTGGGATGTTTCGTTCTGATATAAAAACTGGAGAGATTTTTGAAGCAAATGAAAAGATGGCTCAGATTTTAGGTTGTTCATCTGTTGAGGAGTTTAAAAAATATAAGGCAACTGATTTTTACAGTGATATTAATGTTCGAAAGGAACTCATTGAAAAACTAAGGGATAAAGGTATTTATGAAGAATTTCAAGTGCAAATGAATCGAGTGGATGGTTCTACTATTTGGGTTAGCGAGTCTATTAGAATCTATCCTGATGAAGGCTATCTTCAAGGTTTACTTGTAGATATAACGGAAAGAAAATTAGCAGAAAATGCTTTAATAAGAGATAGGAAAGCATTTCAAATCATCGCAGACGCATCAGTTCATGCCAAAACAACTGAGGAGCTATCTAAAATAATCCTGGATGGTTTAGTAGATACATTTGATTTCGATGCTGGAACTTTTCGATCATACAATAAAGAGAGTCAGATGTTGAATCCTGTAGCAATTTCAGGAATTGAAGAAGACAAAAAGGAAAAAATACCTCCAATTTCTATTACGAATGAAAAACATGTTGGTGCTCTGGTTGGGAGAACTAAAAGAGCAATATTTGCTCCTGATGTATTGAAGAATGATGCAACTAAAGATATTAAACCTCAGCTTGATAGCTATCCCGTGAGATCAAATATTACCTGGCCAATTCTGACTGCAGAAGATGAACTTATTGGTGTTTTACAACTTGTTTCTCAGACTCCAAAAGAGATACCAGAAAAAGATCGTAGTTTATTTGAAACAATTGCTGATATGCTTGCTTCAGCTTTGGAACTTAAAAAAGCAGATGAGGCTTTACGTGAAAGCGAAGAAAAATTCCGAGCCTTTGCTGAGCAATCATTATTTGGTGTTTCATTAACAAGCGTTGATGGAGATTTCATCTTTTTGAATGATGAAATTATTAAAATATCTGAGTTCTCTCGAGAAGAATTTCATTCTGTAAAAGTTGGTGATATAATCCAACAAATTTTCAAAGATGAAGATCTTAATAGATTGCGTAAGCAAATTCAATTAACTATGGAAGAAGAGCTAAAAGCATCTCCAATAGAAGAGTATCAAATCACATCAAAAAGTGGCAAAATAAAATGGGTATCGATACATCTAACACAAATAAAGATTAAAGAGGAATATGTTACTGGAATAGTAATTCTTGAAATAACAGAACAGAAGCGAGCTCAGCTGACATTAGAACGGGAAAGAAAGGCTTTTCATATGCTTGCAGAAGCTATTGTTAATGCTAAAGACATGTCTGATTTATGCCAAAGAATTCTTGCAGGATTAACTGAAACAATGCATTATGCTGTTGGAACATTTAGGATATACGATAAAGACACTCGCACTCTCTATCCAATAGCTATGATTTTAGAAGGGGTAGAAAGACAAAGATTAATTCAACCATTATCAATAGATGATCCAACCTACTTGAATACATATGTTGCTAAAACAAAAGAACCAGTTTTTGCTCCAAATGTTAGTAAACATTCACTTGCAAAGCAATTCCAAAAACGTTTGAATCGATTTAGAGCAAAGTCAATTATCACTTGGCCAATTCTTAATGCAACTGACGAGTTATTGGGAACTATTCAATTAGTAGCTCATCAACCGAAAGAAATACCAGAAGAAGATAGATTTTTCTTTGAAACAATAGTTAGGTTCTTAGCAAGCGCATTAGAAAAAGTTTGGTCTGAAGAAGCACTTCATGAGAGTCAAGAGTTATATAGAAGACTAATTGAGACATCTCCTTTTGCTATTATTAACACCGATTTAGAAGGAGATATTTTGATGGTCAATCATCAAGCATTACATACCTTTACTATATCAGATGAATCTGATGTTATTGGAAAGAATTTCTTTGATTTTATCTCTAAAGAGGAGAGAGAAAAAGCTAAACTAGATGTAAAGATTGCTGCTAACTCTGGAGTATTAAGGAATATTGAGTACCTCATGTTTACGAGGACTGGTAAATCTTTTCCATTTGAGACAAGTATTTCAGTAATTCTAAACGAAGAACAAAAAGCAGAATCATTTATTTTTATAGGGCAGAATATCGCACTTAGAAAGGACTTCGACGAACAGCAGAAGCGTCTCACAAATATTATTGAACATAGTGAACAAGTTGTAATATCTGCTGATCCGGCAGGAAAAATAATCTTCATTAATCCTGCGGCAGAGCAAGTTTTTGGGTATAAAGTTGAAGAACTTGTTGGTCAACATATGTCTATACTTGTACCTCCCGAACAGGAAGTACAGCTAAAAGAAATATTAGAAGAAGTCATGAAAACAGGTAAATTAACTATAAATACTATTAGAAAACATAAAGATGGTTCACTCATTCCTGTTTTAATTAACATAACAACAAATAGAGACGAATCAGGTAAATTACTTTCAATTAATGGAATAATTGTTGATATCAGTAACATAAAAAAGCTAGAAGAATCCTTAAGAAGTCGTTATCATGAATTTGAGGTACTAAACAAAGTTATTTCAGCTGGTTACCGTGCTAATAATCTGGACCAATTTTTTGATTTTGCATTGGATACAATGTTAAATTCACTTGATTTTACTGGCGGAGCAATTTATCTGATTGATGATAGTGTAAAGCAAGCTGAAATTAAGAGATCAATTGGTTTGCCAAAAATATTACTCAAAAATATTCAAAACGTATCAATAGATTCACCCCAATTCAAACGTCTTTTTGTCAGCGGTGAAACAATTGTATTAGAGAATTTTACAGAAGTTGAACAACAACATAGTTCCTTAGGTGTTAAGTCTCTTATATCTGTACCATTTTTCTCTAAACAAAAAATTATAGGTGCATTAATGCTAACCTCTAATGAAAAACGAGCAATAACTGATGAAGATAAACGTATTCTAGAAGCAATTGGTAGAGACACAGGGACAGCAATAGCGAAATTTAAGGCTGAAGAAGAATTAATTTCAAAACAATTCGACATTACAAAAATATTCGATGCCCTTGAAAATATGCTATTGATTCTTGATATTAAAACTGGCAGAATTATACTAGTAAACAAAGCAGCACAGAAGACTCTAGGCTTCTCAGAGAAACAATTAACAAAAATGACTTTAGTAGATTTACATCCTGATGGAGCAAAAGATGAAAACCTTGAAAAAATGTTAAACTTAGCTAGAAAGAAAAACCAAGAATTTAAGATGAATATTCAGAGCAAAGATGGTGAAATTATAGCTTGTAACATTTCTATTTATCATCATATCTATGAGAAACGCGATGTTATGGTTTGTATCTTAAAAAAATGTGAAGCTTTATATTAAGCTCCTAATTCTTATGTTAGATTTGTATCTTTACAACCAATGGCTCGAGATAATACAATTAACCTTGGTATATTTGTAGGGAGAATTACTTTATCACATTTAATGATTTTAATTATGGTTTTCAGAAAGAGCTCTTGATTAACACCCTTAGCGAATTCAAGTTTATCTATACCATAAAAGATGACACCTCTATCACCCAAAACCTCTAAGTCCTGTTTTGAAATGAAAAGTTCTTCTTCTAATGTAACAACTAAGACCTCTCTTTCGCCTATAGAGCTTAAAGATTCAGATATTTCAAAGGCAGGTAAAATATTAGCAAGAATTTGAGAGAAATATTCACCGGTTGTTTTTCCTTCAGTTTTTGCCTTAGAAACAAAATTACTATACAATTTACTAGATACATTGCGAATCGTGATGTCTTTCAATTGATCTTTGTCAGATGGATGAATGTATTTTTTCCTTCTTCTAATTATTCCTAATTGAATCAATTTAGGTATGTCACTAAGATATTTTACATTACTTCCAGAGATAATTTTAACATGTTTGACTAGTGTTGCAGCATCTACATCCTTATCAAAAATTAATTCCTTAATATTTTTAAAAAGATAGATTGTTTTTTCACCAGCAGCTGTAAGATCATTTTTAGTTACAATTAACTTTTCCAGGTCAGCTATTTTTTCAGGTATTACGCCAAACCTTGGCATTCTTGCATGCCTTCTGAAGTGATGTATTCTCCAAGGTTGATCTGCTAATTGTAAAATGTTATTCAAAGCATCACCAGTAGATAATCCGTGTTTTTTACCATGTGTAGTGAATCTCTCATACAATTCCTTATTTACACCACGTAATGTGATATCTTTCTTATCTTCTGAATTATTGAATTCTTTTTTTATAACAAACATTCTACATTCCTGCTGTGAACTACATAATGTATTCTTTGTGTGATATTTTAATCTTTTGTTTGATTTAACAAAAAGGTTAAATATGTGTGATTTGTATGACATACTTGGTTGATTTTAAAAGAAAAAAATTAAGGAGTACAATCAATGGCAACAAAGAATGTTGAATTCAGTTCCAAGCATAATAGTTATGGTAAAAACCTGTTGGCAACTGAAAAATACAAATCTGCAGGACAATGGTTTTGGTCTGGGTTAATTAGGTATCCAAGGTTAATGATTCCTTCTTGGGTTACTTTGTTGATAAATTCAGTTTTATCCGTAACACCCAGCATTCTAATGGGTCTTGCAATAGACATATTTCTAACTGAAGGTTACGGAAGAAATTTCATTATTGTACTTGTTTCAATGATTGGTGCTGCACTTTTAAGTTGGGTAACATCCTTCTTGAGTGCCTATTTGTGGGGCTTAGCGAGCTACCGATTTGAACGAGATATAAGACAGGAGTTCTTTGATGTAATACAAGAACATTCAATGGCTTTTCATGATGAGCATGATTCTGGAGTCCTTCTATCAATGGGCATGAACGAAACTGCTCAGATGCGTTTTGCTTTCCATCCCTCAATGAGGCATTTGATAAACTCAATGTTAAGCATTATTTTGGTTACCACTTATTTCTTCATTAGAATAACAATTGGATCTAATGAAATTGGTATAGGAAATTGGCAAATAGGTTTAGGTGTATGCTTTAGCTTTATTATCTACCTAATTCTAGCATGGCGTTATGCAGCAAGAATTGGTCCGATTCGTAGAGAATTAGCTACAGAATTAGGTAATGTTTCTTCAACATCGCAAGAGACCTTTAGAGGTATGGATGTTGTACGCTCTTTTGATAATGAAAATGTAGAAGAAGAAAAATTCAATATCCAAAGCTCACGTCTTGCTGAGAGAACAAAACAAGAAGGATATATTACCGCTTTCTATTGGCCAGCTGTAATCATGGTTGCTTTTACTGGTGCTGCTTTTGGTATTGGTATTTGGATGGTTACTAGCGGTTCTGGTGATATGACAGCTGGGCAACTAACTGCAATGTTAACTTTACTGATACAGCTAATGACTCTTAATTTCATGATACCAATGAGATTATTATCTCTTCAAGCCGGTTTGGTCAATGCCAGCCGTATTTGGAAAGTAATGACTTATTATGATCCCTTGGTAGAACCTAAGGAATCTGCTGATGTAGATTGGACTGGAGATTTAGCATTTGATAATGTATCTTTCTCCTATCCAGGAAAGGAAAAAATGGTTCTAGAAGAAGTTTCATTCAAAATCCCAGCAGGTTCACGAGTTGCATTGCTAGGAGGTCCCGGTTCAGGAAAAAGCACAATTCTTAAACTACTTTTGCGGTTTTATGATCCAACCTTTGGCTCTATACAGTTAAATGGTTCAACATTTGCAGACATGCTTACTTTTGATATACGAAAAGATGTAACACTCGTAGAACAAGATATCTTTCTTTTCGGAGCTTCTTTCAAAGGGAATATTATGTTCTCCAAACCTGAAGCTACAATGAATGAAGTTAAGACTGCAGCACAAAGAGCTCAAATTAGCAAATTTATTGAATCTACTCCTGATGGATACGAAACTATAGTTGGCGAAAGAGGTGTAACATTATCTGGTGGACAAAGACAACGAATTGCTATCGCTCGTGCACTCCTAGCAGATCCAAAATTATTACTACTGGATGATTCGACTTCTGCAGTAGATATTAAGACTGAAGTAAAGTTGCGTGTAGCAATGGAGGAGCTTATCAAAGGAAGAACATCAATTACGGTAACTCAAAGATTATCAACCCTCGTTGATTCTGATTTAATTATTTTTCTAGACAAAGGTAAGGTCATAGATGTTGGAAAACACAAAGAGCTGCTAGAAAGATGCAAAGAATATCAGTTTATGCTAAGTTTACTGCCTGTTGGTGCTGAACTGATAGGTGATAAGATGAAAAATTTTGGAGGTAACAACTAATGGCAATGCGACACGGCGGTATAGGTCGAAGATTAGCTGTAGAAACGAAGAAAGCAACACGACCGTTAAGAGTTCTCTTGAAAGCTTTAGCTGGTTTTCTAAAGAACTACAATAGATTACTAATTATAGCAGCTGTTCTTAGCTTAGTGTATGCTGGAACACAATTAATCAACCCATTAATTCTATCAAAGGGAATCGATGCAGTGGATCCTAGAATTACAGATCCTATAATGTTCTTTGGACTAAATCTACTCGAGATGAGTGGTAAGAACTTAGCCATTATGTTTAGTCTTATCTACATTACATTTGGAATCCTTGGTTTTATAATAAATTCATTTTCAACTAGAGTTCTGTCAAAAGTAGGAGCATATCTAGTGAATGATATTAGAACGGTTGTTTATAACAAGCTCATAAATTCCTCAATGAGTTACATAAAATCAGAGCAAAGTGGTAATGTAACAGCAAGAATAACAGGTGACACATCAGAAATAGCAACAGGAATACAAGTCTTCATTACAATAGCTGTACAACTAATTCTCTTTGTCGCTACATTCGTTCTAGTTTTAGTGCTAGCGGGATGGCAAGTAATACTAATCTGTTTAGCATCAATTCCTTTTGCATTATTACTAAGCGGAGTTTTAAGCACTGTAGGAAGAAGAATTATCTTAAAAATACGACAAGCATTTGGTATTGTATCTGGTAAGATGGCTGAAAGTATAGCTGGAGTCGCTGTAAGCAAATCATTCAACCAAGAAGAAAATCTTTCAAATCAAATGCGAGTTTTGAACCAACAACATTACGACATGAGTAAGAAATTCGGGCTTATGATGAATTTCATGATGCCACTTATTTCAACAATAGCTTCACTTGTTACAACAGCTATTCTCTGGGTTGGAGGTGCAATTGACATGTCAATAGGTCAAATCTTCCTAGGAACAGCCTTAGC
>JAUVZH010000012.1 GCA_030602675.1 Candidatus Heimdallarchaeota archaeon
GAATAGATAAAATATGATTTGCAAATAAAATAATAACAAATAAATTGGTCAACATAAAAATGGTTTTTTTGTTCAAAAATATCACCTTTTACCAAGTGACTAAAAAGAATATAATCATATAAGAATTTCCGAACCGTCATAAAAGAAAAAGGAAGAAAAGAGCTTATTTCTTTCTTCTTCTGATTATAACTACTGCAATGCTAATTGTAAACAAACCAATTATTGCTGAAACTGTTGCAAAATTAGCAGTTGCTGATTTCATTCCACCTAAAGCAAGCTTGAATTTGTGATTTTCTTCCTCTTGAACTCCATCAATTGTTATTAGAGTCGTTGTGGTGTGTTCTAATTTTTGTAAAACTCCACCCTCAGAATACTCCAGGGATATACTTACAATGTATGTTTCATAGGTTTGGTAAATGTCTAAAGTACCATTCCAGTATTCTTCCATAATGAATCCAGACAAGTCAAATACAAAGTTCCATTTGTATGTTGTATCAGTGAATTTTGATTCAGCATCAGCTAATGTATCTTTACCCATGATTTTGAAAGATATATTATCAAAAACATCAGCTAGTGTATAATTATAGGTGATATTTGCATTGTATGGATTAACAAAAGATTCTACTTGATAGGTAAGATTGAATCCAGCAAAAATTGCATCATTTATATCTCCCCATTTGGGATCGATAAGATATGAGTGATCAAAAACTTGCCACATTAGATATGGTGTATTAAGCATGAAATCAAAATCACCTGGAACAGTAACATTGTTTAGGTAGTTCCATTCCCAATCAATATCGAAGAGGTCTCCTGTCTCAAAACGATCTCCCAAATCATCCCAATTATAGTCATATGTTCCGGGACTACCGCTTCCAGTATCATCAGACCAAATACCTTCGAAATCTTTTGATAGGGTATCTATGGCAGTGATATTTAGCTGGATATCTCCACTATCTGTTTCATCATTTATATAGACTAAATCAAGATCCAAGTAAGTATTAGTCCTAACATCTTCTATGTTGAAACCCCATGTAAAGATATCACCTGCATTGTACTCTCTTTCAATAGCAATACTTGATAATGCATTACTTACTAAAAGAGCTATAACAATAAAATTAGTCAACATCAAAATAGTCTTTTTTCGGCTCATGAGTTTAACCTCATTACTAAATAGATTAGCTAATGATTTCATATAAGAATTTCCTAATAGAAACTTGAAATAAAAATAAGAAGAAAGAAGATTTTTACATCTTCCTCTTTTTAATGAATTTTACTACTAACACTGTTGTGAATATTGCAGGAATTGCCAATAAATACGTTAAGCCGGGTATCTCCACAGTTGGAAATCTTCCAGTATTTGCTTCTTCTACAACTTCTAAGTGACTATAGATGTCATTTTTTGTTATTTCATATAAGAAATTATAGCGGAATTGGTCAAGTATGCCACCAGGTGAGTAGTCATATCCTAATTCAATTGTATATGTTTCATATAGGACGTAGCTATCAAAACCCAAAGAAGTGTTAAAGACATTATCCTTAATGACATTTGAGAAGTCAAAATAAAACGTCCAATTAACATTATTAGCAGTAAATTGCTCTTTTGCCAATGCTAAATCATTTTGCCCCATTATTGAGTAGTCAGATGTTAAAGATAAAGTATCGTTTAAAGTAAAATTATGAGTGATTGGTTCAAAGGGATCAACAACAGTAGCAACGATTTCGGATCCATTAAAAACATCCGCTAATCGACTATTGTAAGTCGTCCAATTCGGATCAATGAAATATAATGGATTAAAGCAAAAATCAAAGTCCGTTAAAACTGTTTGATTATGTTCAAAATCCCATTCATATTCTACATCAAACAAATTACTGATTGTTAATACATTATCAGCATAATCATCTACGTTATAGTTAAACCACATAGAACTAGTGCCATAAGAGTCAAAGGTATAAGCATGAAACCATTGTGATGAGTTGTCAATGTAGGTTATATTAAAAATAAATTCATCTTTGTTTTCAATTTCAAATTCATATAAAATGTCATTTTTCAAATCATGTTGATGATTTCTCACTATAAAGACATAATTGAAAGGATAAAAGACACCTTCCTCCCATGAGGGGTCCATTGCTACAGAGAATTGACTTGTACTTATTAGAAATACAAAAAATAGCACTTGTGAACATATTGCTAATTTGATTTTCTTATTCATTTATTTTATCCTCCTATTATTCTTTGACTTTCTAATTACTAATGTAACAAGGAAAATCACTGGTAAAACCAAAAGATAAGGATAATTTGCTTCTAATGATTTGAAATTACCAAAAACCATTTTTTGTTCTAAGTGGGCTTCCATCAATCGATTTTCAATTGTTATATCCATTGTAATTGTTCGGAATGTACGATCAAGTATACCACCCTCAGTATATTCGTACTCAAAATTGTAAACAATTGATTGATAGGGATAATACACATCGTATCCTGAAGTGAAATTATACACTGAATCCATTAGAACATTGGAAAGATCAAATTCAAAAGTCCATTTTCGAGTGTTGTTCTTGAATTGCTGTTCAGCTTCCGCCAGTGTATTCTTATTCATAATACTAAAGGATTCAACACTACTCATGAAATCTCCAAAAGTAATATTATGAATTAAAGGTTCAAAAGGATCTACAACTGTGTCAACGATTTCAGATTCGTTAAACATCTCGCTCATGAATAAATTAATTCTGTCCCACTGTGGTTCAATAAATGGCCAATTTTCTATTAATCCAAAGTTGAAATAAGTAAGAACGGTTCTATTGTGTCCATAATCCCAATCATAAGCGATTGTGAAAAAGTTATTTAGATTTAATCGATAAGAAGTGAATTCTTCCCAACCAAAGTAATTCAACAAATTGGGACCAGAACCGGCAGCTCCCGTAAAAATAGAAGCATAGGTATTATCACTTAAATCTACTCTAGTAATATTATAAGTACCCTCTTCTTTAACTGAAACTTCTAGTATATCACTCACAACAAAGTCGGTATTAGTAGTGTTTGCATAGGAATAATTTGAATAGCTAAACAAAAACAAATCACCTGCATACCATGATCTTGTTGCTGCATCTGTTTGTGAGAAATTAGTAAAAATTAGTACTAGAACCACTAAAATATTCAACATAAAAATCTTGAATTTACGGTTCATAAAAAAACCACCCATTCTAAATAGTATTATAGATAATTTCCTTTAAGAATTTATACTATCGAAAATCAGTGACATTAATTCTAAAAAGCTAAAACAATAAGCTATAAAATTAAAAATAAAATCAAGATTTAAGAAACGCTCCTCATGGAAGGAACGTTTCTTATTTACCTGTTAATAGGGCGAATCTCATTCTGGTTTTTTCCTTATCTGCCTGGATTTGTTGTTTGTAATCTTTCTTTTGTTTATTCATTGTGGAACCATCCTACCTGCTTTTTTTGCCGATCTTTACTATCTATTCTCTTTGGAAGAGATTAATTCCTTCTTGATTTGATCTTTTATTTTCATTCTATCTTTCATTAGTGATTCCCTCCAGGAATCTTGCTATATCATTCCATCTGAGTAATACATAGTCAAGAGTATCTTGACTTTTTCTAACTCTTTTTGAGTTTCTTTACTTGTTATGTATTTCTTGTTTTCCTTCATTATATTACCCATATTTTGTCCACATCCTTAGGAAACTATTCTCATACTAATATTTAAATATTTCTCATCATGGTGAGAAAGAGCGTTTATGATGAGGAGACTACATATTTAAACGTATAAGAATATGATTTATAAACACTGAGAACGTTTTTTAACATATATGAGAAATATCCTTTGAAAAGTATAACACATTAGCTGATAAACAAAAGGAATCATTGAATAAAGAAAGAAAAGATGCTTTGAAAGAACCGTGATTCAAATAAGATGCAATAATGTCTAATTATATAGATCCAGCACAGGCATAAGGAAAGAATTTTGGTAGAAGGAGTTTTTCGCAAGAATCATTTTTTGCCTTTTTTATTAGAAAACAGGTTAGAAAGATTTTAGGCAGATACTTGGCTTAATAAACCAAATATTTACCTGCCAGTATATAACGCAAATTTGATTCTTGCGTTTTCTCGTTCTTTTTGGAGTATTCGTTTGATTTTCTTTTCATGTCGCACGTTAATCACCTCTTTTTTATCAAACGTCTAGGAAACAATTCTCATGAATCTATATAAGTTTTCTCACAAAACTGAGAAAAGATTTTAATATCAGTGAGACTAATAATTACTTAGAATTAAGAATTATATCAAATAGTATTTAAAATAGACTCAAAAAAGGAGGTTTAATAGTGCTAAAACAAGAAGCAATAACATATAAACAAAAAGCAGTTTTAATATTGAGTGAAGAGCAATTTAAAAGTTTTAATGATGAAAACTTAACTTATACAGTGAAATTCCTATCAAAAGATCCATTGTCTATTAGTGATTTAGTTCAAGCATTCAAGAAGCATGATATGGATAAGTCTGAAAAATCAATTTATCGCTATTTGAACAAGCTTCTAAAATTAAAACTGGTAGCAAAAGCAGGAAAGCGAATTACATCAATAGATGAAAGTGATCTTATTAGTGAGACAATTTATTTTAGATCAGCTAAGGTATTTCTAACAAAAGATTGTAAGGAATGTCCAGAAGGTGTTGCATGCCCAGAATATATAGTAGCTTCATCAATTTTGAAAAATGTATTTAAGGACAAAGAAGTACCTGCAGTAAAATTGGCTATTCTTGGCAATAAACTAAATTCAGAAAGAAATAAGATTTTTATTGATTTAATTTCAAATGCAGACCCTGAAACCTTAGAACAATTTGCTGCTTTAGATTGGAAAAAAATTAACTTTGTCAAAGAGTTTGTAGGTTGGCTAGCAATTAGTCTTAAAATGGATATTCCGGATGAAATAAATCAGTGTTGTCAATAATAGCAATCAATGAAAGATAAGAAACAAGTGAGTGTTTTTTCTCACGAGTTCTTTGATATTACATATTGTACTATTTTTATTTGTTTTTGTTTCTAGTTCTTCTTAGTAAAATCGTTATAAAAATAGATGAAGAAAAAATAGCTAAAACAATAATTCCACCAAACATTGGTGTTTCATCAGTTGGTGATGTAGAGGTTGTTGGAGTGGGATTTGGTGTAGGAGTGATAGATGTATCAGACCAACCTGCTAAACCAGCCCATAGCCACCAAGCAGCATATGCCTTCATATTTGCATTTAAAGGTTGACTGTGAGCTGAAGAGCAATCATACCAATCATCGGGATTTTCATTTTGCCATTCGGTAGCCCAATTAGCTCCATCATTCCAGGGATTATCATCACCATTAGAATCATAATCACAATTATCAGTACAATTCCTATTACCGAAATAATTGCCATCAGGATCATATGATTCTATATCAGCAAAATCGAAGAGGATTTTACCATTAGTAGAACAATAATTACGAATTTGTTCGTTACGAAGATGTAAATTACCATCTAATCCTGAACCATCAACATGTCCTGTCATGTAAATGAAATCTATTTCTGGATATAAGTTTTCAAGACCAGTCATTAGTGAAAGGTATAAATCAATATCTGCTTCAGTGGCATCAGATGCTTGACCACACCAGGACCACATAACGACATTGACATCTGAATTTGCAGAATTATTTAGATAATCCTCTGTTCTTTCAGCCCAAGTGCTTCTGTCAGGATTACCCAAATCACCTGAAACAAAGTAATCATCTATATCTAGAGCCCCATCAGTTCCCCCTTCATTCCAATCATATAAGCCGTCAGTTCCACCCAAACTTTCTTTGTAAGGTGGTAAATCATTCATACCGGTTATAATTTGACTTCCATGTGATGTATGACCATAAGCGATATGCAAAGTATTCTTGGCATTAATTATCGCAGAATCGGGTATAATATTAGATCTAACTTGGTTAACTACTAAATGATTAGCATTAAAAGCAAAAGCTTTTGGTTTGATCACGGACGAGTCATTTCCGGGTTGTGAAAGTGAGGATATGACCGGATATGAAATTGCTAATGTAAAAACAATCATAAAAATACCAATAAATTTTAACTTCAAAATAACATCCTCAAAATCTCAAGCATATTATACTATCGTTTTTTCGTGTTTATATTATATTCCAATTAAGAACGTAAAAAATCAAGCATATTTGAAAAAGAGTTTAGGAATAAGAAATGAATTGTGGTGATTTAATTTAATACTTGAGCACCACAATGTCTACAATATGTTTCACTACGATCAACCACTGCACCACAAGTGCTGCAAAAAGCAGTTGTATCTTTTTTCCCTAATTTCGGAGCAGGCATTGGTTGTTGTGTAGGTTGTGGGGATGGACCAGTTCTTTGTGCTGGTTGAGGTGCACCACCATCCCAGCTATAGACAGCTCTCCCATGATCATCAGTGAAACTGCCAGATGCAATCATAATTAGATCAATTAATGAACCAATTCCAAATAACCCAGCAGTACATAACCACAATAAACCCGAACCAACTTTTCCAACATAAAATCTATGAGCTCCATAACCACCTAGAAACATACAGAGCAATAATGCAACAGTACGACTATAATGAGAAACTCTTGGATCATAAGTATTCATTTAACGTTCTCCTTAGTATCAATTGTTTTAACAAACAATTTATTATCTATATTCTTTATCGCGTTCTAGTTTTTTAAATATTGCATATCGAAATTATTCAAAATTGTTTGAGAAGTAAATAAGAATTAAATTCTCAAAGAGTTTAGAAATGTAGCGACAGATAAAGTAGAGGACATTCTCAGAGTCGTGAGAATGTCTATATATACTATTAACGATATATTGTGTAGGGAAATCTACCCCAAATAGAGTTCCCTACATTTAAGAGGTATAAAAAATGAAATTAATCAAGACGGATTTAAAAAGAATGATCCTTCCGTTAGCTTTATTGACTTGCTTAGGTTTAATGGCAGTTATTTCAACACCAGTTAAAGCAGCAAATCCAGGACCATTCTTTTCAATAAGTATTCTTGCGCCAAATACCAATCCTGCAAGAAATCAATGGTCAACTTTGATGGTAGAACAATTACCAAAAATAGGTATTGCTATTGATGTTTTTGATCATACAGGATGGGCACAAATCGGACCAAGAACCTGGTCACATCCAGGACCATACCCAATTCCTTCTTATGCTGAAGGTGGTTTCGATATTCTGTTTGTTGGGTACGGATGGGGTCTCGATTTTGATCCAACAGGACTTTTTACTACTGATGGAATTACACCCGCAGGTGATAATTATTATCAATACAATAGTCAAGAATTTGATTGGGCTGTAAGCAATTATACACAATCTTTTGTATGGGCTGATCGTATACAGTATGGTGAAGAAATTCAAGAACTATTATACGAAGACCAACCAAGCATTTGTATAATTTACAAAATAGGTCTATATGCACACAATCCAGGTTTAGCTGGTTGGGACCCACTCTTATGGGCTTCTGCTTATCAACCAATGGAAAACTGGACATTAACTGGTGAAACTGAACTACACTTTGCAGTTCCAGCTGACTTTGTAGATTTCCATCCTTACTTAACTGAATCAACCTATGATACTCAATGGATGAACCAAATTTATGGTTCTTTAGTAGAGCGATCTGTATTAGATGATCGTGCTTTTGCTCCACGTATTATTGAAGCAATTAGCAGCTCGGATGGTTTAACTTATGATTGTAAACTAACTGCTGGTGCAAAATGGGCCGACGGTACAGATGTCACTACTGATGATGTTATCTATACATACCAATTAGGTGTGACTCCTAATTTAGGTCATACAACTTACTCATTCAACACCATATATTGGGATAATGATTCAGTAGTAAAGATCGATGATGATGAATTTACAGTTACTTTCCTACAACCGTATGTTTTCCAAGATAGTAATTTGGGAGTTCAATTACTACCAAAACACATCTGGGAAACTGTTGCTCCTGTAGATCATGCCACACAAGCTATTACATGGGCTGCTTCTGAACCAAACAAACTCTTCGGCACAGGACCTTACTATCTAGAAAATTGGGATAATACTAATGGAGTTATACACTTAACAAGGAATCCTTACTTCGTTGATTGGTATGGAGATGATCCAATACTAGAAGACATTTACTTTGAATTCTACAGTAACAAAGAAGGAGCTATTTCCGCTCTTGCAGGTGGTGCTATTGATATCATTGATTCTGAATTCTATATTCAAAAAATAGACATAGAAGGTGTTTCAGGCATAGACTACAGTACTGTTGACGATCCAGGTAACCAAGAAATGAGCCTTAATATGCTTCATCCTTACTTGGGAACTGGTGAATTATGTCCAATATCTGATTTAGAATCAGGAAAACACATTCGAAAAGCTATTAGCCACATGGTTCCTAGACAAGTAATCGTTGATGAAATACTTGATGGCATGGGTTATCCAGGTGTAACTCATTGGCCTAAAGTCTCAATCGGTTTTGATGAAACATTAGAACCTTATGCATATAGTGTTGATCTTGCTTTAGATCACATGGAAGCTGCTGGTTTTGATTTAACAATAACAACCGAAGAAACCGGTGTTGGACTAGTCGTAGTTATCAGCATTCTTGCTTTAGCCGGTGCAAGCCAAATTTTCTTGTTAAAAAAGAGAAAATAGAAGATCAATTAACCTTCCATCATGAAGAATGATAGCTTAAGGACGATCATTCTTCTATCTTTCATTTTTTTGATGTTTTTATCTTTTTGAGAATACTCTTTTTCTTAATGAAAATTATTAAAAGAGTTACGAATTCCTTTAACATGTAATTAGGTGATGCCCATGGTGAAAGAAATCGCAAGTAATTTGTTTAGTGTTTCTGGAAATGGAATCTATTCAGTTCCTGTTTTTGTTGCAGAGAAGGAGAATGGTATGCTAACTTTAATCGATACAGGACTTGAGAAAGATATTTCTGCAATTATAAAGAAGATAAGAAAAAGGTGGGACTCTCTAGAGAAAATTGAGCGTATTATTTTTACCCATAGGCATCCTGATCATATAGGTGGATTGCCTACACTAATTGAGGAACTAACAACAATAAGTGCTCCTGAATCAACTTTAGAACGTATTGAAATCATCTGTCATAAAGACGAAGCAAAATACTTTATTGAAGAACAAAAAACTGACCCGGTAAAACCAAATAGACTAGTTGAACATAATGAAATTATAGATCAAGAACTCCAATTGAGAGCTATTCATCTACCAGGACATACATTTGGTCATATTTGTATTCTTGCTGAAAAACAAAGAATTCTATTCCTAGGTGATACAATAATGCAAATGTTCTTCAGACTACAACCGGTATTCAAAAAATTCCATGACGATTACAATCTATATTTGAAAACATTACCTAAAATGCTAGAATTCGAATGGGACTATGCTATTCCATCACATATGAAACCTGTAAAGATTCCTCGTGAAAAAATTAAGCGTTTTATAGAAAAAAGAATCATTAGTTAAAAATGAATATAATCATTTATGATATCAAATTCCGGACATTCTTCAACAATTACACGAACTACATCAAAAGGCAAATTAGTAACAGATATCTAAAATTGAATAATTTTAAGCAAAATGTTGAAGAATATTATCAGAAAGCCTGCTAAAAGTAGTACATAAAAAAAGCAAGAACGTATATTAAACAAATAGTTTGATCGTTAAAATCAAAACCGATTTAACGACCGTAAACTAATGCAAAATCCATTCTTGCTTTATTTTGGTATTTTTTGATTTGATCTTTAATTCTTATTTTGTGATAGAGTTTTTGGTTCATTTTTTAGTTCTCCGTCTTATTTATTAAGATAGTATTCTCATATGTATATATAAAGGTTTCTCAAATAATGAGAAAGATATATCATATTATTAGAATTAAGTATTATAATCTAAGAACAATATTTAAATATATGAGATGGACATATATTATATTGAGAATGAGTAAAACAAAGAGTGAGAAAAAAATAAAGTGGTGAATTAGAATGAGCCAAGATGTAGTAACCTATAAACAGGTAATTGTAGAAATACTAACACAAGAGCAAGTAGATCTAATCTATGGTGAAGAAAACTACAAGTATATAATGAAATTCCTAAGACAAGGTCCAAGAACTGTAAAAGAATTAGTAGAAGATTTCGAGAAAAGTGGAGATAGTAAATCAGATAAGTCAATTTATCGTTATCTAAAAGAGCTTATTGAAAATGGACTTGTAGCTAAAGCAGGAAAAAGAATAACATCAAAAGGAGCAGATGAGCTACAAAGTGAAACAATATACATAAGAACTGCAAAGATTTTCTTGAAAAGATATCTTGGACATGAGAAAAAGTTACCAGAAAAAGATAAACAATTATTCAATGAAATTGTACAAGAATTACTTGAACAAAAATTCGGTATAAAATTAACTTCTTCTGCAATAGGTGAATTAATCAAGAAATTAACTATTGAGAATAACAGACTGACAATTGATATATTTGAAAACGCTGACAAAAAAACACTCAAGAAACTAGGAAAATTAGATTGGGATTTGATAGATAGCTTGATAGAATATGTTGGATGGGTAGCAGTAGTTTTAGACACAGATATCGTCAAAGAAATCGAAAAATGTTGTTCTAAATAAAAAAGAAAATGAAACTGCCTAGTAAAAATACTAGTGCATTTCATTGATTTGTATATCTTTTTCTTCGCTGATCAGTAATTAAAACAAATAATGTTATCAAAGTCATTAAGGAGAAACCAGCAATAAATCCTCCTTTGTAACCTGTTTCTTCAGTGGTTGTATTTGTAGGTGTTGTAGGTGTAGAAGTGGGAGGATCATTTGGATCTAAAGGATCAGTACCATTAGTAATTTCATCGCCATCAGTGATTCCATCATCATCAGAGTCAGAATCATTAGGATTAGTGAGATGGGTATGATACTCGCTACCATCTGTTAAACCATCATCATCTGAGTCAGTATCAGTAGGGATAGTTCCTTCAACATACTCATCACCATCATCTAAACCATCATCATCCGTATCGGAATCAAGCGGATCAGTGATATATCCATCATTGCCTAATATGAGTTCTTCTCCATCAAGAAGACCATCGTCATCTGAATCTTCATCTAGAGGATTTGTACCCTCTGCATATTCATCACCATCATTGAGACCGTCGTCATCGGAATCAGAATCATCAATGGATGTTAGATATCCGTCAACTCCTAGTGTTATCTCTTCATAATCATCAAGACCATCTGCGTCTGTATCAGCTAACAAGGGATTAGAACCATAAGTCCAAACTTCGTCTCCATCAGTTATTAAGTCGTCATCAGAATCAGTATCCCAAGGATCAGTTCCTCTATTGAGCTCTTCTTGATCATCTAAACCATCAAAATCACTATCAGCTTCAGTGGGATCGGTCCCTTCTGTCTGCTCATCGCCATCATTAATACCATCGTCATCGGTGTCTGCATCGAGAGGATCAGTGATATATCCGTCTACTCCCACGTTTACTTCTTCATAGTCATCTAAACCATCTGTGTCTGTATCAGCAGCATTAGGGTTAGTAGTATAAGCAGCTTCTGCTCCATCCGACAGTCCATCGTCATCAGAATCTGAATCATTGGGATCAGTGGTGTAACCATCTGCACCTGCTGTCACTTCTTCCCCATCATTCAAGCCATCGTCATCTGAGTCATCATCATTAGGATCAGTAGAATAAGTGTTAACTTCATCATAATCAGAGATACTATCGTCATCAGAATCGGAATCCCAAGGATCTGTACCATTAGTAAATTCTTCTCCATCATCTAAGCCGTCATCATCACAATCTGGATCAAGTGGGTCTGTGATGTATCCATCTGTACCTGGAACTAGCTCTTCCAAGTCATCAAGCATATCTCCATCAGTATCCATTAAGGTAGGATCAGTGCCAAAAATATAAACTTCGTAACCATCTATTAGTGTATCTCCATCTGTATCTTGATCGTCTACTAATGTGGAATAGGTACTTATCTCAAGGTAGTTTGATAAATAATCGGAATCATTATCATGAGCAACTATCTTTAAGCCATCAAAGTGACAAGCAAGATAAGCAATACCTTGGTATGCAAAAACACCTCTCACATCCCCACCATCATCATCATATTCTGCTACTTCATCAATGTTTGATGGATCTGACCAATCGATAATTTCTAAACCATATCTTTGATCAGCAGCATAGATAAAATCCCCTTCAACATAGCATCTGTAAGTATAGCTATTATCATCATGAGAACTTGTTTGTGTCATACTTGCAAAGTCAGATGCGTCAATAATCTCAATACCATTACCAGCTCTACAAGCAATTAAATATCCATTAACAATTTCAACATCTTGATATTCACTTAAACCATCGTTGTAATTGTAAAGTTCAGCTGGACTTCCTGGATCGGTTATATTTACTACTTCTATACCATCGTACCTATCAGCAACAAAAGCCCAAGTACCATTCAAACCGACACCCATAGCACTCCCAGTCCCATCATGAACATTGGTTATATGTTCTGGATTATAAGGATCTGTTATGTTAAATACTTGTAATCCTCCAGTACCCGAAGCACAATATGCATAATTCCCACTAACTTCTACATCATATGTTTGATACCCTTCTTGAATTCTGGTTATATAAACAGGAGCAAGTGGGTTTGATATATCAATTATAGCTAAACCTATGTTTATACCAGCTAAATATGCATAATTCCCTTGAATATCAATTGCCGATGCAAAACCAAATGGACCAATTGATACATTTGTTATATAGATGGGATTCATTGGATTTGATACATCAATAATTGACAACCCTTCATAATCATTAGCCATGTATGCGTAACCATCTTTAACTTCTACATCATTTCCTAAACCATAGAAATCTTCATTTGTCACATAAGTTGGAGATAGGATAGTACTTAATATCAATGATTGTCAAACCATTACCAGCTTCTGCTAAATAGAGATAGTTTCCTGTAATATTAAATTTCTTTGAATGAGAATAGGTATTATATTGTGCTACTTTTGTTGGTGAACTAAGAGTGCTTATGTCAAGAACTTTTATTGCAGAACTATTAGATAATATCAAATTAGAACCAATAACAGCTGATTCTTGAACATAATCATTATTTTCATCATAATTAGCAACTAAAACTGGATTGTAGATATCTATAAGGTCAAGAATGTACAATCCACCCCAATCAGCGCTATAATAACAATAACGACCATCATAATCAGCATAAATAAATCCACCTGAGTTTATATAAGCTGAAATGAAAACCGGACTTGCAGGATTTGAGACATTTATAATATCCATTCCACCTGAATAGCCTACGAATGCTATGTCGCCATATGCCTGTACAGAATAAGTGTTTCCAACAGAAGCATTTTGATAATTAGTTATATGAGATGGTGAATTTGGATTAGCTACATTCCAAATTTCAATACCCATCCATAATGTTGCTGAATACAAAACATCATTAAAAACCCAAGCATAATAGTGACTTCCACTAATAAGTGCTTTAGTAACATATACGATATTGTTTGGATCACTAATGTTGAAGATTGAGGTTCCCCATACATCATTAGCTACAAAAGCAATATCATCCACAATGTTGATGCTTCTAGCTTGATAACCAGTTTCATAATGATCCAAAATTTGAGGATTGCTAGGATTTGAAATATCTAAAGTAACTATTCCACCCCAATAGCTTGCTACATAAGCAATGTCACCCAAAACAACTACATCTTGTGCTTGTCCATAGTTTTCATCCCATTGACCAAGCAATGTAGTGTCAACATATGTTGCTGTAATACCCCCTCCAGGTTTATCATTAACTTCACTAATAGTAGGGATTATTACAGTATTTTCTTCTATGTTCTTTTTGTTTGAATTTAATGGTATTAAAATTGAAACCATTAAAAATGCTATAAGAATAAGACTTAATCTACTGTTTTTCAACACTTCCACCTTTTAATTATCATTAAAGAAATAATTTATCATATCAAATATCAAATAAAAAAGTTGTTCTGAGCAAAATTCTCAAGATTACTACTGGTGGTTACATATTTTGGGAACTTACATGAGAAAAGATAATTCACTTGCACTAAGATGCCTATATAATGCTCAGAGAATTGCCTACTAAATTGTATAATGGCATACTAATTTATAGCTTAAAGATTTATTTTACCTCATCTAATAATTGCGGGTGTAATTTTGTCCGATCAAACATACGAGAAAATTGAGAAATTAGTTATCGAAATAACTACTTGTGAAGAAAGAAGAAGTGACACCGACAATCCTGTGGAATTATATGTTGGCGGTCACAAATGGCAATTAGACATGCCAAAATATGATGAATTCGAAAAAGGAAGAACAGATGTTTTTGAGTTAGATGTACCAGACAATTTTGATTCTTCAAATTTCCAATATCTTTGTTTTCGTAAGAAAACTTATACTGGAAAAGATGATGATTGGTGCATTGAGAAAATCAAGCTTATTGTCAATGATGTAAATGTTTATGAAAAAGATTCACTTAACGCTTGGTTAAAGGGTGAAAAAACTAGTTGGTGTGCACCAGATTTTACATATGGTAAAGCAGGAGAATAAATCTCCAACTTTTTCTTTTATCCAATATTATTATTAGTAGAGTAATCTATCCTTATTTAGTGGTTTTAAATTGGAAGATATTGTGGCTAATTTGATAGTTCGAATATTCTGGACTATTCTTATTGGTTGGTGGGTTTCTATCATTTGGTATATAATTGGTATACTTCTTGTTGCTTTAGCCATAACTGCTCCTTCTGGTTTTTGGGTACTTGATAGATTAGAATTTGTATTTTCATTAGAACGTGATCCGGAATTAACTTGGAAAACAGGTCAACGCTTAATATTTGGTGTAATTTGGTTTTATCTAGTTGGTTGGTGGTTAGGATTAGCAGTTATTATTTTAGCAGGTGCTTGTGCATTACTAATAATTGGATTTCCACTAGGTGTGTGGTTGATCAAACGATTAGATGATGTAGTAATTTTGGAATGAAATTTGCAGCTAATATGCTTAAATGTTCGAAATGCAAAGGTTTATTTTTGCCAATACAAACATTCTTTCGTTCTTAAATTAAAAGTAGTTTTTAACAATGACTGATGTGGCACAGGACTATTCGAGAAACTTTACTCCTAAGTTTTTTGATGGAAGGAACAGGCAGTTCAATTGGTACAAAATTGATAATGCTGCCAGTATGTTTAGTATGCTTAGTTCAGACAAGTCCCCCAGTATTTTCAGAATGTCTTGTACACTTAAACAACGAATTAATGTTAAAGATCTCCAAACTGCTTTGAATCGTATTATGGTTCGATTTCCTTATTTTGATGTCCATCTTAGAACTGGTGTGTTCAAGCATTATTGGGAGAAAAACCCAAATGATCCAAAAATCGTTGCAGAATCAAAATATCCATGTCAAAAACTACCAATTTATGACCGAGGAGTTTTTCCATTTAGAGTAAAAGCTTATTTCAGTAGAGTAGCAGTAGAATTTCATCATAGCTTAACAGATGGAACTGGAGCAATTACTTTTCTGAAAGCTTTAATTGCTGAATATTTGCACTTACGAGGAGTAGATTCGAATGATTGGAAAGATGTATTTCGTATAAACCAAACACCCGATCCTTCTGAATATGACTATGCGTATAAGAAAAACTATAGAAAAGAGAATCCTACTACAAAGACAAAAAGTGTTGCTTTCAAACCACCTTTTACACCCGAACAAAAAAGAGTTTTTCATGTAACAACTGGAATAATGTCTGTTTCGGAACTACTAAAAATATCTCGAGAGAAAAAGGTCACAATGACTGAATTATTAACAACTATTTATCTTGATTCACTTCAAACGATCCTATTTAGTTTACCAACAGATATGCAAAAAAACCACATGAAACCAATAAGGATAGCTGTTCCTGTAAATTTAAGAAAAATCTTTCCTACGAAAACAATGAGGAATTTTACTTTCATGTTAGCACCTGAACTTGACCCAAGACTAGGTTGGCATAGTTTTAATGAAGTTTTGAGCCAAGTGCATCATTCCATGCGAAAAGAAATAAACAGTAAACAACTTAATCAGCACATTTCCCAGAATGTCCGAAGTGAAGAATTTCCATTTATTAGGGTTGCACCATTATTCGTAAAACAACTAATTGCTGGATTCTTGTATTATAGATTCGGTGAACAACAATTTTCAGGAAAATTAAGTAATATGGGAAAGGTAACAATGCCAAAGGAATTTTCTGATGAAATTAAAAACTTTGAATTCATTCAAGCCCCAAGTACAAACATTACTTCTAGTTGCGCAGTTGTTAGTTTTGGTGATAGATTAGCAATGAATTTTGGTAGAACTGTTAAAGAATCAAGTGTCGAGAAGCTATTCTTTAGGAATTTAACAGAACTTGGTCTTAAAATTAAGATTGAAACAAATTAAGAAACTCTTTTTCAAAGTCAAAAGGTATTTTGGATATATTTTCATCTCCTATTTGATGAAATTTTATAAAGTTTCATTCTCAATTAATATAGATTCAAAGATAATTGATGTGGCATTATGACAAAAGAGGATTTTGATATTCCTTGGTACGAAAGTCCTGCTCTAAATGATGTTGTAGGACTAATGGGAGCAAGAGCGATGAGGGGGATAATGAATACATTCAGTGGTAATCGAATTTTTGGCGGTAAAACAGGATTACTAAATGTTGCAACAGAACTAGGTAAACGATTTGATGAAGGAGATAAACGATTACTAGTTATTGCAGATTCATTCACAAAAACATTTTATGATAGGATAGCAGAAGTTTTTGAAGATCATGGGTTTGAAATTGAGATATGGAGTGGAGTAAAACCAGAGGTGCCACTTGATGTTCTTGATGAAGGAATTCAAATTTGTAATAGGTTTAAACCGAATGTTTTTCTTGCAGTAGGTGGAGGTTCAGTTTTAGATGCTGCTAAAGCTCTTTGGATTCTTTATGAAAGACCAGGGATTAATTTACTGCAAATTGATATTCTTGATAATGCAATAGGACTAAGAAGGAAAGTAAGAGCTTTAGTCGCAATACCAACTACTATAGGTACAGGAAGTGAAGTAACCACTGCAGCAATTGTTACAGATACCAGACGAACACCACCGAAAAAAATCAGTTTGTCAGTTGATGAAACATTACCAGATTATGTTATTTTGGATACTTATTTTGTGGAAACATTGCCACCATTTCTAATAATGGCTACAGGTTTAGATGCTTTAGCTCATAGCATAGGAGCAATTACATCAAATTGGGGTACTCCTCTAACAGATGCAATAAATATTGTAGCTATAAAGGAAGTCCTACAGTATCTACCACGATTGGTAAAATATGGAACAAAGGATCTTGAGGCATTAGAACACATGCAATGGGCAGCAACATATGCAGGAATGGGATTCAATAATGCAATGCCAGGTATTGAACATGCTCTAGGTCATAGCTTCGGAGCAGTAATGCATGTGCATCATGGTTTATCAGTAGGATTGTTCTCAGCACAATCAGTTGCTTGGCAAGCAAAGGTAACGGAAAAATGGCTTGAGTTATGCACGTTATTTGGAATATCAAAAAAAGATTATTCCACAAGACAAGAATTACTTGAAGCACTCATCTTTGCAATACAAAGCTTTCAACGTTCTGTTGGTGGAGTCGCATCAGTTAAAGAATTGGACAATCCAAAAATAAACAAAAAAGATTATATGAGCAAGTTAGATGTCCTTGCTAAATATGCAAAAGAAGATGTTTGTACGCTAACAACATATCGACCAATAACAGAAGATATCTACAAGCAGATGTTTGAAGCTGCCTGGGATGGGGAGAAGTTGATTTACTAGGAGAGGATGAAACATGACTGAATCAATGATAGGTTACAATGGAAAAATAGCATATATTGATCTTACAAAGAAGGAAGTTATAATAAAACCACTTGATCCAGAAATGGCTGAAGATTATATAGGAGGAACAGGATTAAGTGCGAAACTAATCTATGATATGCTCACTGAAGATGATTATAAGACATTAAAAGAGGATATTTTCCATCCAAATAACCCAATTGTTTTCGCTACAGGTCCAGTTACTGGAAGTCTTCGACCTGCTTCAGGACGATATTCTGTCTCAAGTATTTCTCCATTAACTAATCAATGGGGAGAAGGGACAAGTGGAGGATTCTTCTGTTTAAATTTGCGAAAATCTGGTTATGATGCTTTAGTCTTTACAGGAAAATCAGAAAAACCTTGTTATATTCTCATAGAAAATGGTGAAATTAAATTTAAAGATGCCTCAAAAATCTGGGGTAAAGGTACCTATGAAACTCAGAAAACCATTATAGAACAATCAAACATCAAAGGATTACGAATTGTCTGTATTGGACCTGCTGCAGAGAACCTTGTTAGATATGCATGTATTTTAAATGATGAAGGTAGAGCACAAGGACGATGTGGCTTAGGAGCAATTATGGGTTCTAAAAAACTCAAAGCTATTGCTATTCAAAAGAGCAGTAAAATTACTGGGCAAGACAAAAAAGCTATGAAAGAATTACGAAAGAAGATTGATGAAGAAAAGGAGCAACTCTCTACTCTATTACCTATAATGCAATACCTGTATGGAACTAACCTGTACATGGATATGGGTATGTTTGCTGGAGATGTTCCTGCTTATTATTTCACAGAATCAGAATTTCCCGCTGAAATTCTAACTGAGAAGACGATAAAAGAACATATGCCGGTATTCATTTCTGGATGTGCAGGTTGTACCATTAAATGTGCTAAGCATACTGTTTTAGTTGATGGTACAAAAGAAATCGTAACCGATGGTCCAGAATTTGAGACTGTTGCATCTTTCGGTCCTTTATGTGGTTTATTCAGTCGAGAACATGTGGTTAAAGCGGGTCATTTAGCTAACATCTATGGATTTGATACTATTTCTGGCGGAGTTTCTATTGCCTTTCTAATTTATTTAGTGAAAGAAAAAATAGCCATTGATGCCATCAAGAAATCATTGAAAGATATTAAAATAGAAGAAATTGATTGGGGTAAAGGGGAACTAGTTTGTAAATTAATTGAGAAAATAGCATTAAGAGAGGGTATAGGTGATATATTAGCAGAGGGAGTTAAAAGAATGGCTGAAAAATGGGGGATAGATCCAGAATTAGCAGCTCATGTTAAGGGACTTGAGATACCTATGCATGATCCGCGAGCTTACGCAGGTCAAGCATTATCATATATGACTGCATGTTGTGGAGCAAACCATGAAAAAGGGGATTGGTATCAAACAGAAATTTTCGGTTTTGAAGCTCCAGAATTCGATATCATAAGTGGAGATAACCATGATATAACTGGAAGAGAGAAAGGAGTCATGCATCTGCAAGATCTACGAGGAATAGATGATTCAGCTGTGAACTGCAATTTCTATCAACCATCAAAAGTATCGGAAATAGCAAAGTATGTAACTTATGCTTCAGGTATTAAGTACACTCCTAGAAAACTCATGCAAACAGGAGAACGGATCTTCAATCTAAAACGAGTAATTTCTTGCAAATTAGGAATTACTCGAGAAGATGATAAACTACCAAAACACGTTCTAAAGGTTCTTACTTCTGGAAAGACAGCTGGAGTGAAGTTAGAGCTAGAAGACAATTTGAAAGCATACTATAAACACAGAGGATGGGATTGGAACACAGGTCATCCTACAGAAGCGAAGCTAAAAGAGCTAGGAATAATAGGTGAAGGAGAAGAAATCATAACAGATGTGAAAATAGAAGTAACAAAAGAAGAGAAACAAGAATTAGAGAAGCTGAAAGCACTTTATATACCGAAACTTGAAACAAAATCAATTCAGTGGGAAGAAGTATTCCCATATTTAGATTTCATAATACTCTTAGCTAACAATGAAGCAGAATTCTACACTGAATTTGAAGTAGCAAATGAACGAATCCTATTTGCAGTATCAGATTTACCAGTAGAAGAATGGTCATGGATCCATATTAAACAAGGAGAATTTTCAGTCGGAAGAGGAATGATCAAGGATCCAACACTACGTTTAGACTTCAAAGATAAATCATTCCTTATGAGACTCTTGAACCAAGACGTTAATATAAGAAGAGCAGTTCTTACAGGA
>JAUVZH010000408.1 GCA_030602675.1 Candidatus Heimdallarchaeota archaeon
GTTTTCTCCAATTAAATCTCAATACTGTAATTTCACCCATACTATATGAAAGCTTTCGTCTAATCATAAAGTAACGAAAATTAAGCTAAAAATCGTATACATAAGTCAAAGCTAGTATATGGGAATTTTGATAGAATATTTTCAACATTTGACCTAAATTATAATGTAAGAAGTGTTTTCTTCTTACCTTCCAGATTTCCCTTTTATCTAAATTTAATTTCTCTTCTATTAACCATTTTATCGCTTCTTCTGCAGTATCTCTGGATTCGTTTTTCCAATAGTTCTTAACACTGAATTCCCATGGTTTGAACGTTTTTGGATATAATGCACTTATTGCTAAATAAGGTGAACTATTATACAATGTTTGAAGCATTCCACCTAAACCATGTTGTTTGAAAATCTTGTAATCAATTTTCTTCGGGATTTCATCGAGAGCTATATCCATACTATCTATTACTTGTTTTATTGCTTCTAGAGACCTTTTTCTCCCTTCTTCTCCATCCCAAATTCCTTTGATACCCTTTGAAAACTGCCAGGGCTTAAAATAATCAGGATATGTATAATCAATTGCTTTGAAATATGAAGAATCGAAAAACTCAACTAATATTCTAAATAAACCTGCTTCATGAAATGTTTTAGCTGTTACTTTTTTTGGTATCTCATCAATATCCAATGCCAAATGTTCTTCTATCAAATATCTGATTGCTGTCTTTGAATGTTCTTTTCCTTTATCACACAGCCAAAATCCATAAGGAAGTTGGACTATCTTTTTTTCTAATTTATATCTAATTAGTTTCCTAACATCATCTTCTGTTAGATTTGTTGTTCGGTTTTTATATGACATTTTTTCCATTTAGGATAGCACTCCAAATCACAATCAGTAACAAACACTGATTCCTATATGAGACATTCATTTTCGGTATTTTCATTATACTCTCATAAATTTTCCATTTAAAACTACAAAACCCAAACCACAAATAACATTATTATACGTGATAGAGAGTTTAAGACTGAAAATCAATTGGGGATAATCAATATGCCTACAAAGGAAGAAATATTAGCTAAACTCTCAGAAGATTCCCATGCTTATTGTTCATCAAGTCTTGTTGGAGTTGATCTCAGTGGAGCTACACTCATCGATGTTGATTTCTTTGATACCGATCTTACTAATGCGAATTTAGATGGAGTAATTCTTGATGGTGCTTGCTTAGACGCTGCAATTCTTGAAGGCGCAAGTTTGAAGAAAGCTTCTTTAAAGAAAGCTAAGCTAGAAGAAGCCAACCTTTCAAAAACCAATCTTTCTGAAGCTGATTTTAGCGAAGCTTTGCTTCCAGATGCAACATTTGATGACGCAATTCTTGAAGAAACAATTTTTACTAAATGTGATTTAAGTAATGGTAGTTTTTATGAAGTTAAGGGTGCTGGTGCCAAATTTAATGGATCTAAATTATCCCTTGCAAATATGGATTACAGTGACTTTAGTGGTGCAAACTTTACTTATTGTAACATGCAATTTGCCTCTTTAAGAGAAACGAACTTAAAAGGGGCAATAATGAAAAATGCACTTCTAAAAGAAGCACGTTTGATAAAAACAAACCTTGAAGGTGCAGATTTATCTGGTGCGATAATGGATGGAGCAGACCTTAAAGACGCAATTCTTAAAGACACCAATTTATTAGGTGCAATTATGAAAGGTGTAAAGAATAGACCTCCTATGTAATCTCTTTTTATTTTGTCGGTTTTCTTTAATCATAAATCTATTTATTTCATCATTCCTTTGTAAAAAGACTTTTGAAGTTAGTTAGCTATAAGTTACTTAGTCTACCGACAATATTCGAGGTACATGTAAAATGAGTGATTTTGACTACTCGAAAATGTTAGAACAAATTAGAAATGAAAAGGATCAAAAAGAGAGAGAAGCACTATTTGATTTCATTGGCGAAAAAGGTGATGATCGCTTCATTGAACCACTAGCTGAGTTATTAACTCTTGAAGACAACCCTCAATTGCGTCAATCTTTATATGCTACCTTTTCAAAAATTGGCTCAGATCTTGCTGAGGATGTAATAGAACAGAAAATAAGAACAAGATTACCAAAAGATGATGGTAAGAAAATAACTAAGAAATCCTGGAGAGAAGCAGTAGATTTTCTGGTTGCAAATCTTGAAGCTCCATTCATTAACAAAGCTGTTCAAATAATTGAATCCGAAGACAGACTTTGGGGCATTAAAAACAAAGGTGGTATTGGGATTTACATTAGAAATCTCTTAAGAAATAATGGCTACGACTGGGGTGAATCTGCTCTCGAGACTTATTGGCCTTGGGTTGTAGAAGATGCTTTAAAGAAAATGAAGAAAATAGAATAATTCTGACATTCAATTTAAACAAAAATAATTACAGGAGAGTTAATCTCCTTTTTTTTATCTAATCATCTGCTCCAGATTCTCTTGGTGGTATGAATAATGTTTTTGATACATTAACTAATCCCACTAAAAATAATGCTGCTACAAATGGAAACATTATTAGTGTAAAATAAAGCATTCTTGATTGTCCTAACTCCTCAGAACCAAAGGACACCAAACCAACGAAGAAGTCCCAGAATCTAAAATATAGAAAGAAACCAGCGAATGCTACAAATAATAATAATAATTTAATTATATCCTTAATAGCAACTCTATCTCTAAATGAAGGTCTTTCTTCTTCTTCAAAGTATTCCCATTCTTCAATTTCATCGAATTCTTCGTCTTCGTAATCATCAGAGCTCATAGCATTTCCTCGCAATACTTCTCAATTTCATCAAGATGATTTTATTAACAGTTTAAAAAAGTTGTTTCAATGAAGAATTTTCTTAGTTTATAATAATTAATCCAAATTTGCAAACTACTTGAAATTCAGTTTGTTTTATTAATGAGTTTGACCTTTTTTTCTTATAGGTTTTTAGGAGATAAACGTGTGCCCCCAATAGGATCAAAGAAAAGAAAGATAAAATGTCATTTTTGTACTAAAGAAGCTGAATATATGAAAATATTCGATGACTTCTTTTGCCCTAAGTGTTTGAGATTTCAAACAGAATCACAAGTCAAAGAGATTAAACTTCTACCTTTACTAAAACTCAAAAAATATCATTTCGCAGCACATAAGCACACTTATGTTATTTATAATGAAATGGATTCAAAAATCGGTTCATGTGAACGTAGAGATTTGTCCAAATATATCAGTAAGAAAAATCAC